>NZ_JAOARI010000019.1 GCF_025210605.1 Halodesulfovibrio sp.
TGATTTGTAATCAGCAGGTTGCGGGTTCAAGTCCCATCGCCAGCTCCAGTACAGGTGGGGTTCCCGAGTGGCCAAAGGGAACAGACTGTAAATCTGTCGGCGTACGCCTTCGGAGGTTCAAATCCTCCCCCCACCACCACGTTAATTAAGCCAGTCGCAAGACTGGCTTTTTTTGTGCCTAATTTCTGCATAACCTCTTTTGCATATTATCCAATAAAAAAGCCAACTCTACTTAAAGAGCTGGCTCATCATGTGTGATCTCAAAACTCATGCCTGTTTTCCGCAACCAATCATAAGCGACCGGCTCCCCAAAGCCGATCACGCCATCCTGTCATCCATTACGTGCAAGTTAGATTCGATCATCAAGCTCACCAACACGCTTATTAAAGATTATCTCTATCGCAAAGAAACTGCTGTTGTCTCAAAAAAGCAGTTCTTGTCGCATTAAAGCAAGTTCGTAATAGACGCACCCCCATAACGAACATACCCCCACAATTTTCTATTGTGGCTTTTGGGTCACCGGTACAGAGCGTTCGAACTGAGCCTGACTGTACACTTCGCTTAGAAGCTGATCGGCGACTCCATTTAAACGTTTCTGGAAGCCAGATGGAAGCGCTTCGATTTCTTCTGCAAGTTCTGCCATCAGGCTAAACAAATTCTCTGAAAAATATCTGCTCTTGGGATCAACTTTATGTGTTGCTTTAGGCATTTTCCCCTCCGTGAGTTGGTTTTACTTATGTGGTTTCGCATTCTGAAAAAAACATGAATGTAGGGTTTGCATCAAACAAAATTGGCGTATTTTGCCTGACATAGGAACGTATTAACTGTATGCAAAATCAAAGCGAAGATCATGACGTATATTTACAGTGGTTCGCATCGATTTTTTTTGATGTTGGTCACATAACCAAAAATAATAACGTGTTGGCTAAAGTGTCTTTTGTATTTTTGCAAACATTATTTTGCATTTTTTAATATTTTCTGCTGTAATTAGACATTTTTATTTAGTTATCGCTCAAAAAAATCTTTTTCACTTGCCAAAACACTGTTGCATGCGTAGAAATTTTTCGTTGCCAAGATCCACTAATTCTTAGCAAGACCATCCAAGGTGGGGTTCCCGAGTGGCCAAAGGGAACAGACTGTAAATCTGTCGGCGTATGCCTTCGGAGGTTCAAATCCTCCCCCCACCACCATGGAACACGTTGTGGTTAGCTCAAACAAGCTAGCCACTTTTTTATTGCCTTTCACTCTCCCCTCTGAATCAATCTAGAACGATATTCTTCTATCCTCATAATATAATAAGAATCTCAAGCCTTATAACAGCTTTGCATAAAGTTATAATAATAATCAAGCATTGATTATGACATAAGCTAATTTAGGAGATTTTTATGCAACAGCCCAAACGCTCACCCGAAGAAGCAAAAAAGCTAATCTGCCCCTATCAGCTCAGCAATGCCGACTTTGCGTTTCGTTTCAAAGACGAAGCCTCAGACCATGGAAAATGCATGGCAGAACGATGTATGGCTTGGAGCGATGGACGCTGTTTGCTTATCCCATCCACTCCATAGCTAGTTTTAGGCTACGTCACTCCATACACCGCCTGAAGCACTAGTCGCCAACCCCTCATAAAACACACGACCCAAAACTCCTTGGTTCGCTACCGTAGTATTTTTTACGACCTGCATTTTTTGTCTATTCACCAGCCCGCCCCATCTTATGCCAAAATATTTTAATACGATTGTCAAACAATCTATTCAAAACCATTCTCCACTTATGCAGTAGGAATATTGGCGTAGCCTGCCTAACGTATCACCTCACTATTACAACATTATATATACATGTATAAGTACGGTATAATTTGGCATTCAAATATTTTTTCTGAAGTAATTATATACTAGATTACTCTATTTTCCATAACCATGCATACTTTCAACAAGCCATAGTCAATGCGACAAAGTTACAGACTAAAGCGGTATAGTTATAATTGGAATAACAGTTTTTGTAACACCTTGTTTTCAAGCACATTATAAAAGAGAAAAAGTAACAATCCTATTTCCCACCACGCTTGTTACGTATTAATTTTATTTTTTCTAAATCATTTTTCATATAATTGTGTTACGTTGCTTAAGAAATAGGAAAAAATATGTTGCAACTATATTTTCTCCCTTTTGTCGCGTGTCTTGACAAAAGGAACGTCTGTTAACCCTTGGATGGCCAAGGAGGCCAGCATGTATAAAACTGAAACGTGGAATTGGGAGGTCGGTCAACGCACCACTGCGGATATGACACCCGACAGCACCCACAAATGGCAGGAAGAAATTTTTATTTCTCCTGACGGGGAGAAGGCTTCTGCCGTTGTGTGTCTGGATGATGCTGAGTTCTCAATACGGACGAATGACAGTGTTTCTGAAAACACATTCGAAAAATTGTGGGAACTTACATACGCTGCAAATGGTAACCTGTGCTGCTATGCAATGCAGGATGAAGAATGGACCGTCGTCGTAGCCGACAGCCCATGGGAAGAATCATACGGCTTTGTCTGGTCACCGCTAATCAGTGCCGACGGTACCAATGTAGCGACAGCGGTTCAGCAGGATATGGAATACGGCATGTCCGTAAACGGGGTACTGTGGGAAAATCTTTTTGAAAATGCAAATAACTTTGCAATAAGCTCAGACGGTAAAAAATCCGCTGCCGTTGTTCAGGTGAAACCAATGGGGCAAGCAGACCTGCAAACCTTCCGCGACGGAATTTTTTCCATCGCTGTAGATGGTGTTGCATGGGATAACAACCTCATGAATCTTTGGACACCTGTATTTGATAACAACGCTTACCGCGTTGCAGCGCAAGTTCGCCTTACTCTTTATGATTATAGTATTATTGTAGACAACACACTTTGGGACAATACGTACCAAGGAGTCTGGGAGCCTCTGTTTACTCCAGATGGAAAACATGTAGTTGCTCCCGTACGCCAAGGTGGAAAATGGGGAATGGCTAAAGACGGCCAACTCATTTGGAAAGCCACATACGCAAACTGTTGGCATCACCAGTTCAGCGCAGATGGCGAGAACCTTTACGCTATTGTTGCACCTGAATACGGTAAATTTTCTGTTGCCGTAAATGACAAGCCATGGAGCATGCGCTCCCCTGTCATAACTGATCTTGCCGTTTCTCCCGATGGAAAAAGTGCTGCTGCTCTGGCAAACACCGTAAATAAAAATTGGCGCATTTGTGTAAACGGTTCCGTTTGGGATGGAACCTACGACATGGCATGGAAGCCAGTATTCTGTCCTAATAGCAAGTCGGTTGCTGCCAAGGTACGTAAAAATGGCAGATACTCTGTCATCCTGAACGGTAAAGCTGTTGGTGGTGAATTTGATATGTGCTTTGACCCTATTTTTAACGCTGACGGCAGCAAAGTTCTTATTCGCGGTATTCTCAACCAAAAAGTACTGCGTGTTGTTGCAAATGTGTCCAACTAACCAACCGGAGATTTTGCTATGAACAGTCTCTATAATTTTGCTGTAGGACCGTTAGCATGGGCAGCCTTTATCATTTTGGCTGTAACAGCAGTATGGCGCCTGTGGTCCATGTACGTGCTTGCTACACAAAAAGATGCGTCATCTATAGCTTATATGAATTGGAGATTCAGTCTCCGCTCTATTTTTAATTGGCTTATTCCTTACAAATCATTGGGTTGGAAAACTAACCCAATGCTCACCGCTGTTACGTTTGTTTTTCATGTCAGCTTTGTTGTGCTTGTTATATTTGTAACCCCGCATCAAATTCTTTTAGAAAACACCTTCGGCATAACCTATCCCACTCTTTCTCCGCAAAGCGCTGAAGTGTTAACTCTTATTGTTATCGCCTGTTGCTGTTACTTTGCCTATCGCCGTCTGACCAATGTTACAGTCCGCTATGTTACACGCAGCAATGACTGGATAAGCCTTGGTCTTGTTGCTGCTCCTTTTATTACAGCTCTTCTTGGCTCATGGGGGCTGGGTGGAGAAATTATGCCTGTGCTGCATGTACTCACAGCATTGGCTCTCATAGTTGCTATTCCTTTTACGCGTCTTTCCCACATCCTGTTTGCCCTGTTTACCAGAGCCTACATTGGGTCAGAATTCGGCGGCGTGCGCCACTGTAAAGACTGGTAAAGGTTCTGGAGGAAAAAATGAGTATTCAAGACAGAAAAATCGAGGATGAAGGTCTCGCGTACGGTGTAAGTAAGCTTACTACCGACAAAATCCAAAAGACATTCAAAGCTCTTATCGATAATGAAACCGGTGCTAAGCTCAAAGCATTTTCAGAAACCTGTATGCGTTGCGGCATGTGTGCTGAAGCTTGCCACTTCTTTGTGTCTCATGACAACGATCCTTCCTATTCACCAGTTGGCAAAGTTTCTCAAACAATGACGAAACTGCTTGCCCATAACGGTAAAGTAACACCGGAAGATGTCTACGGCATGGCACAAATTGCATACACAGAATGCAACCTGTGCCGCCGCTGTGTTCACTACTGTCCAATTGGTATTGACGTTGCTTACATCATGACAACTATCCGCCGTTTTTGCCACAATCTAGGTGTAACTCCTCAATATATTCAGGATACAGCACACTCACACTCCGCAACCATGAACCAGATGTGGGTGAAAGACGATGAATGGATAGACAGCCTGTTCTGGCAGGAAGATGAAGCCCGCGAAGAATTCCCGAACCTTCGCATTCCAATGGATAAAGAAGGCGCTGACTTCTATTACTCAGTTATCGCACCAGAACCAAAATTCCGCACTCAGCTTATCTATCAAGCTGCCGCCATCATGAACCAAGCCGGATGCGACTGGACAATGCCATCCATGCCGGGTTGGGATAACAGTGACATGTGTATGTATTCTGGTGACTTTGAAATGATGGGGCGTTTAAAACGGCAGCATTTCGAACTCGCACAAAAACTTAAGGTCAGCAGAATTGTTATGGGCGAATGTGGTCACGCTTTCCGCTCCATTTATGACAATGGCAACCGCTGGCTCGGTTACAAAGACTATCCAGTCCCTGTGGTTCACTCCATTGAGTTTTTTGCAGAACTTTTTGAGCAGGGACGAATCAAGCTCACAGGTAAAATACAAGAACCAGTAACAATTCATGACCCTTGTAACATTGTTCGCGGCTATGGTCTTATGGACAAGCTACGCTATGTTGCACATCAGTTATGCGACAACATTGTAGAAATGTACCCAAATCGCGAACATAACTTCTGCTGCTCCGCTGGTGGTGGTGTTATCAACTGTGGTCCTCCATTCAAAAAGGTACGAGTAGAAGGCAACCGTGCAAAAGCAGATCAGCTTAAAGCAACCGGTGCAAAAATATGTATCGCTCCTTGTCATAACTGTCATGGCGGACTTGAAGACGTAATTCACCATTACGACCTTGGGATTGAACTCAAATTCCTTGGAGACCTCATTTATGAGTTAATGGAAAAACCGGAGTAACTGGAGAGCATCATGAATAAAGTATTCACATTGATACTGCTGATCGCTGCCTTCATGCTCACTGTTCCGGCAGTATCCGCAGTTGCCGAAGGCATGCCGGAAGGTAGAATGAACGTACCAGAGCTTGAGCCGTTCAAATACGCACCTGCTGTTTTCGATCATGATCCGCACAATGAAAAAGCCGGACTGGAAGAAGACTGTACTGCGTGCCACCATGGCGGCGAAAACGGAATCATAGATATGGAAGAAGATTCTTCTGGCACTCCATGTGTTGAATGTCACACCGTAAAAAAACAACGCGGTGTTACTGCGCTTCGCAGAGCATTCCACCTGCAATGCATCACCTGTCATGAACAGCAAAACAAAGGTCCTGTGCAGTGTAGATCCTGCCATGTTCCACAAAAATAGCGTGTGAAAAACAGGAGAGAAGCATGGAAAACTTAAGATTAGCGCAAGATGGCACCCTCCGGCTAGATAATGCCGATGTAACAGACATTATCAGCTGTCTTGGTTACAAACTTACGTTTGAACAAGGCGTAACTTTGCGCTCTTTTTTCTCCCTGTTTTCTGCACACCCCGACTTGCTTCGCCTGAATCCATTTTTGCAGGGAGCGAGCATTGACGCTGCTGCCTGCAAAAATTCAGGATGCACGACAGAGGAATTCACGCATTTGGAGCTGTATAGACAACTGGAGATGACTGGTGCTCCGGGCACACCGGAAATGAACATTCACACTCTAGTACGCGGTATAAATGACACAGGCAGGCATGAGCTTCGTTTTTTCCGACTTCAACACCTGCTGGATATGCCCTTTTTGCTCGGTCAGATGCGTCATGTAATATTCGGAGACAGAACAAGTGAGCTTTATTGCAACACAACGTTCTCTCTCTTTGAAGTAATCGAGGGGATAGCTTGGGAACTCAGTTTTCAAGGCGGTTCCCTTACATGCAGCCTTAGGAGGTAGCATATGTTTAAAAAAATTCTGTTCGCCACATCAGCTTCTCCCGCCTGTGACAACGCAGCCAAGGTTTCTTTTGACCTTGCACAAAAAAACGATGCTAAACTGTTTACCCTGCATGTGTTAGGTGTTCCATCCCGTGGATTCAGCAATACTGTTACTGATCTTCGTACTGGAGAAGAAGAAACAGTTGATGCTGATTACCGCGACTGGGTAATGGAAGAATTGTCCACAACCTATGCAAACCAGCTGGCTGAACATGAAAACACAACACTAGAGCTGGCTGTTGGCGTTCCTGCTACTGAAATTCTGCGTTTCGCACGCAAAGAATCCGTTGATCTGATTGTCATGGGCGCAAACACCCGTGACGATGACCCAGAATCCGCACGATCACGCTCTATTGTCGGGCGAACCATGGAAAAAGTGGCACGCCTTGCTAAGTGCCCTGTGCTCATCGTTAACAGACCATGTACCACCTGCTGGAAACTCTTTTCAAACATTGTGTACTGCACCGACTTCTCACCTGCGGCAGATACTGCATTCGAATTTGCCAAGACCACTGCTGAAGAAATCGGCGCTAAGCTTAACATTTTCCACGCATTTGATATGTCCAATGCTAAAATGGGACTGTTCCCGTCACAAAGCGATATTGAACGTCAGCTTGCGGCTGCGCAAAAGAAAATTGACGAACGTTATGTTTCCAAGCTGAAAGACTACGACAACTATGATGTTGAAATATGGGAAGGTACTCCGTACGTAGAAATTCTTAAATTCGCACGGGAAAAACAAGCCGACCTTATTATTATGGCTCACCATACCGCCGACGTTCCGGCAGAAGATGCAGAGCTCGGCAGTACTATTGAACAAGTTGTTGTCCGTTCTGCCTGTCCTGTTGCCAGCGTATCACGTGCATAACAGCACTAGTTGGTAAGAGGTGAAACATGAAAACACCGCGCGTACTTGTAGTAGATGACGAACTCAGTTTTAGGCTGTTCTTAAAAACGCTGTTCGAAACAAGTGGCATGCGGGTTGAAAGTGCCCGTAACGGCAATGAAGGGTACGATAAAGCACGTGCTACAAAGCCTTCCTTAATCGTACTTGATGTGATGATGCCCGAATGGGGCGGAATCAATATGTACAGAAAAATTAGAACAACACCCGAACTGGCAGATATACCGGTTGTTATGCTTTCGGCTGTGGCTCCTGAAGGTTTTGCCCATGCTCTTAACATGATAGGTATCTCAGAAACGGAGCTTACTCCCCCCGAAGCGTATGTGGAAAAGCCACCAAACCCTGAAAAGCTGCTTGCAACAGTTCGCGGTCTTCTAAAACAGAGTGTTTCCGACTAACCTGCTACAACCAAGGAGTGACCACCATGCCACACAAAGTCCTTGTAATTGATGATGATCCATATATTGTCAAATATCTTATCGATATATTAACCGACAACGGCTATGCAACATGTTCAGCTTCTAACGGTGCTGAAGGCATTGAGGTGCTGAAACGCGAAAATCCAGACCTTGTTACGCTTGATCTGGAAATGCCGGAAGAATGGGGACCACGTTTTTACCGTAAAATGACAAAAGAACCGGGATTTGAAAACACTCCGGTCATCGTAATCAGCGGGTTACCTGGTATCCATTTGGCGATCAAAAATGCGGTCGCTTCACTTAAGAAGCCATTTGACCCCAATGCGCTGCTTGAAATTATTAAAGACGCTTTGGCAAAAAAAGAAAACGCTTAGCTGTCTGCACCTTAACTTCTCAAAAAACAAAGGTTGTGCCTCCATAAAAGACCTTCAGCAATGCAGTCACTTTTTTTAAAAAACGGCTCGTGCTGCTAGCTCGTTGCAAGGAAAGCACACCAGACCTACGGTTTACCCTGCATTTGATGGCAGATTTATCTAATTATTAAACCGATTGCACATCTCTTGTAATCTGCTTGAGTAATGTTTTATGAACAGGTGGCAGAGGGAAAATAAATACAACGTCCCTCTGCCATCGACAGTAAAAAGTATTCACAACATCCTCACTACAACCCGCTGGAGAAATAATGTTGCACACAATTCTGCTTGTGGATGATGAGGAAGGCATTCGAAAAATCTTAGGACTCTCGCTGCGAGATCTAGGATACACAGTACACACAGCTGCTAGTGGCGAAGAAGGTATTGAGCTCTTCAATAAGCATGAGCCGGACATCGTCCTGACTGACATAAAAATGCCGGGAATATCCGGCCTTGATCTTCTGGATCATTTCAAATTTCAAGCTCCTGATACCGAAGTTATAATGATTACCGGTCACGGAGACATGGATTTAGCAATTCAAAGCATCAAGCGTAATGCTACAGATTTCATAACCAAGCCTATCAATGAAGATGCTCTGGAAATTGCGCTCAAACGCGCGCATGAACGCATTAGCATGCGCCGCCAGTTGAACCAATACACATGTGATCTTGAACGGCTTGTTGATGAACAAGCAACACAGTTGGTCGAACAAGAACGTCAGCTTGCGGCATTGCAAATAGCTGAAGGCTTTGCTGACGGTCTACGTAATATTGTCAATCTTATTGATGGCGGCTCTTCAATATTTAACCAGCTGCCATGCTTTGTTTCCGTACACAACGCCAATAGTGAGATAATTTCAGCCAATCCACTTTTCACAGAGCGCATTGGTCCCTCTATCGGCAAGCCCAGCTGGTGGGCATACAAAGAATACACAGAACATCGTCCAGACAGTTCCCCTGTAGAGCGTGTTATCCTCTCAGGTGACGCCCAGTCATCTCAAGAAGTTATTACTGATAAAACCGGACGAAAACTACCGGTACAGGTAAATGCTGTTCCTATCTTAGATAACGATGGTACGATTGAACTTGTACTTGAGTTAGCGGCTGACATGACAGAAGTACAAAATATGCAGGAAGAGCTGCGTATTACACGTCATCGCTATCAACAATTGTTTGAAGAATCTCCATGTTACATCAGCGTGCAAAACAGGGACTTAAAGATTATCGCAAACAACAGACGATTCCGCGAAGATTTTGGAAGTTCTCTCGGTAAAAGTTGTCATAAGCTATACGCCCACAGAGACACTCCATGCACGAAATGTCCAGTGATGAAAACGTTTGAAGATGGCAAAACACATCAATATGAAACAGTCATTACCACAAAAACAGGTGAACAACGTAACGTTCTCATCTGGACTGCACCTATATGCGACGTCGAAGGTAACATTTCCGAAGTGATGGAGATGTCTACAGACATTACCCAGCTTAGAGCTTTACAAGACCGACTTTCTACACTCGGACTACTACTCGGCTCCACTGCTCACGGCATTAAGGGGCTGCTTACAGCTTTAGATGGAGGAATATACCGCCTAGGTTCCGGCATCAAAATGGATAAGCCTGAGCGCGTGCTAGACAGTTTCAACGACCTTTCTCACTTAATTGACCGGCTGCGAAAAATGGTACTCGATATTCTCCATTATGCGAAAGAGCGGTCACTAAACTGGGAAGTTATCATTCTTCCAAACTTTGTGCGCGAGATCGAAAGCATCATACGCCCCAAAGCAGAAGCCAAAGGAGTTACATTTAACTGTATCGCGCCGGAAGACGGCACCCTAGAGGCAGATTATGGCGGACTCACATCCGCACTGGTTAACATTCTAGAAAATGCTGTTGACTCATGTGAGGCATCCAAATCAACATCCGAGTACTGTGTAGAGTTCGTAACCTGTACAGACGGCAAAACTGTTGATTTCACCATTACTGATAATGGCACTGGGATGTCGCAAGAAACACGCGAAAAACTATTTACGTTATTCTTTTCTTCCAAAGGTTCTGCGGGTACCGGAATTGGACTTTTTGTCGCAAATCAAACCGTCCAGCAGCATGGAGGAACCATCTCCGTTTCTTCTGAGAAAGGGGAAGGAAGCAGTTTCGCGGTACGTATGCATGCAGAACTCCCTGCTCACCTAAAACGAGAGCTTCCCGAGCTATAGAAGTTTTCTACACCAAGTATAGCCCAGAGTACTCAAGCCAACGTACTTTCACGTTCCAATTGCATAAACCCACACCCTCTGACAATCGCAGAGACCTTCTTGGGGCGGTGTAAGCCCGCATCGCCCCAACATCATATCCACTCCTTCCAGCCGACGAAAATAAAATCCGTGACCTATTCGCCCTTACATACCGACGTTTATTCAGCAGGCTACTATCCTTAACATGATTTGTGTCTACAGCAGGCACTGGCTATGCTGATATTTTAGTTTTTCAATCTCTTCATCCTCCTCCAGCCCATTTAAAGTGCGACGACACACCGTGGTTCAGTGTCATTTGTTTATAAATATAAACAAAAAAAAGGACAGGGGGGTGTCGGACTTCCAAATAGTTACGCTGTAAAAAGCACAAGATGAGACTTCAATCCAAAATTCATAAAAAAATGTTTATATATATAAACAAATTTCCCAAATAAAAAAGCCACGCAGGCTTGCATTCTCTCGATTCAATTTACAGTTAGCAACAATTATTTTTTTTATAAACAAGCCTAAATGACGCCAAATTTCAAACGAAAAAATTCCGCTATCACTATTGGTTAAAACCAGCTTGATAGCGGAATCTCTTCAAAAGGAGCTAGCCGAACGGGTAAAATGTAGCGTTATTTGTTAAATAAAGCGATTGTTTTTTTACACTAATGTATTTTTCTCAACATGATAGAAAAAACAACAGTGCTCAAAAACAGCAACACATTTTACGCTGTAACACGGATGCTCGCTTGCGCAGTGGACGAAACTGCTCGGGAACTCATTGGCTTGTACCCTCCATAGCTGGAGACGCGTGGTGTTGATTGCACAGTCGAAATCGACTGAGCACTCTGCACCGTTTGCAGATCAAGCGGAACTTGCGGAGTTGTGGCACCCATTTGCGCTGCGATTGCAGCATGCTTTACAGCACCGGAGTGTTGATCGCCACGAAAAAACGCCTCGTCAGTAGCACGAGCCATTTTACGCATCATAACAGCACGTACATCTCCTAACGTTGGAGACTGCGGCATTGCTATCATACGCGCTTCATCATAGCTTTCACTCACTTCGACAGTTGAGGGAACCTCACCGGAAGTACTAACAATTCCCGCATGGTTGTTTACATCAAACTGCACACCAGCAACTACCCCTGTCATCAGAGCCTGAAATTCTTCAGACAACTCAACAGAGTCAGTCACACTAGACTGCACTGCCTCATCGCTCTGTACAAACGGTTTTGCCAGCTCGTTGTTTTGAATACCATTCCGTTGCGCATTACCTGCGGACAACGGTTGTCTCAATACACGCTCTGCATTCAATGTTGCGGTAATCATAGTAAACCTCACATATATCACTTTCTGTACTAACTTTCTGATCGGCAGGAACCTAGAATAATTTACCGCAACCATCAACCTCAGACAGGCTAAACAACCTAAAATAGCAAATAGTTAGAGCACACTTTCCCCTGAAACCCTCATTCACCTAAGAGAATTTTTGACCATCACTTTCAAAAATTTTTTAAAAAAAATTAAAGTTTTTTTAATTTTGACCTGTAGTTAGTGGCAATATCACAAAAAAGAACGGCTCATCATAAAAAAAGAGTGAAGCAATTTGCCTCACTCATATAAAAAAAATGTATGCACGAACGCTAAACGCCTACTGCGCTGTACACTAGGTAGGTTACGCAAGGGAAAAATATCCAAAAAAAGTACACACTGTATCGAAACTCACACTTTAGGATGTACTATGGACGTTCAACAAAAATAAACAGAAAAGATATTACGCAGGAACAAAAGGCAACAAAAGAATCGCACGAACCCCGCCCTCAATTCCATGTTCTAAAATAAGCTCACCGCCCATTTCACGAACAGCTTTGCGTGTTGCCATAAGCCCAAAGCCAGAACCACGATTTTTAGTAGTCACAAGCCCTTCTTCTAACTGCTCAAAAAGCTCTGCTGACAATCCTCGCCCATTATCTTCAACTAAATACCGAACATGCTGAGAGTCACACTCTGTATGAAGTATTACTTTGCCGTCGCCAAACTCCCTATGCCCAGACTGAATAGCTTCTTCGACCGCCTCCACAGCGTTAGTTGCTAAGTTCATCAAACAAGTGTGCACCGCCTGTTCATCCAGCATAGCTGTGTGCTGAGGCACACAGGCATGGATAATTTTGCCACCTGCTTCATGCATACGGGCAGTAAGCAATTCTGCTATCTCACACAAGGGAGCGCCGGGGTCTATCCCCGCAGGGCGCAATGCCAAAGGACGCGAAAGCTGTAGCAGATTCATTGTTAAATCCCGCACCCGCGTCACATCACGCTTCACCATTCCCCAACCCTGCTCAAGGTAGTCTTTTCGATCAAGCTCAAGCCCTTTTTCCAGCACAAACAGAGCGCCTTCTAGCCCGCCTGCGATATTCTTAATGGCATGTGCAAGCCCCGCAACGGTCTCCCCCATTACTGCGAAACGTTCCGCACGAACCAATTCCTTTGTCCTCTGCTCAACAAGTGATTCCAGATGCATAGTATGTTCTACAAGCTGCCTGCGCATAATCACACGCTCCACAGCCCGCCGCAACGCAAATTCTAACAGTTCTACATTTACTGGTTTAGTTATAAAGTCGGTTGCTCCAAGCCGAAGACAGTCCACCGCAACAGAAACATCTGCATGACCTGTTGCAATAATAACCGCCGTCTCTGGCCATTGCTTTTTGATTTCTTTGAGCAATGCGACTCCATCCATGCCGGGCATTCGCACATCTGAAACAACAACCTCATACGATTTTTGCTGCAACTTTTCGATAGCTTCTTCACCGCTGTGTGCAGTGTCGACAACGTAGCCTAAGTCAGTAATGTACGCCCCCAGCACAAGAGTAATACCCTTTTCGTCGTCTACCAACAGTACTGATGATCTTGATGCTATAGTCATTTGAATTGTGCCTCCGGCGAATCATGCTGTGAGCTATATTGAACGTTCAGCCTTTCCTGAATATCCGTAAGACTTCAATGAAAGATATATTTTCAAACAGTTACTGGCTTCTAGGGAATGTGAGTGTAAACTTTGCACCACCTTCTTCTTTATTTTGAACTCGAATGGTTCCACCAAAATCTTTTATCAAACCATAAGTAATCGAAAGTCCAAGCCCAGTACCCTTACCCACTACTTTAGTTGTAAAGAACGGCTCAAAAATCTTATCCACAAGCCCAGCAGGGACACCTGTTCCTGTATCTTCCACCACCGCAACGACAGCACGGGGCGTAGAATAGGTGGTCAGAGTTATCACCTTATCTGTGTTTGGATTTTCTTCCTCCGCTTCTTCGATTGCATCACGCGCATTTAGAAGCAGGTTGATAAAAACTTGCTCCAACCTGTTCGACACTCCAAGGATTTCCGGCAAATTTTCTTCAAACTCGCGTTTAACGGCAATACCACGAAGAGTAAGCTGCGAGATAAACATTTCGACAGAACTAGATACCACAGCGTTAACATTGACTCTTTCTAAAGAATGATCTGACTGCCGCCCAAAGGCACGCATATGATCGATTATCTGACTGGCTCTATCCACGTGCGAGTCTATTTCTTCCGCCATGGTTTTTAATATGTCAGAATCAATCGGCTGCGAGCGACTAATTTTACGTATAATAAACCCGCTAGCAGCCTTAATAACAGTTAACGGTTGATTCAGCTCATGTGCTACCCCCGTAGCCATTTCGCCTAATGTAGCCATTTTCCCTGCTTGAATAAGCTTCTGCTCAGTTTCTAGCCTGTCAGTGACGTCTGTTGCTGTCACAAGCAATACATTCCGGTCATTATAGACTGCTGGCGAAAGACGAAAATCAACATAAAACAAGCTATGATCTTTACGCTTCTGCCTAACACGATTTAATGCTGTAAACGCCTTAACATAGGACTTAGCCTTTTCCTGCTCTTCCTCAGGGAACAATGTAACAAATGAAAGTCCATGCATTTCGCCGGATGCAAAACCATAGCTCCGTTCCGCCATTTCGTTACAGTCAATGATCGTATATTCTTCGACATCAAGTACAAATACAGCGTTAGGAATGTGATTGAAAATAGCATGATATTTCGCTTCTGAAGTAAGAAGACGTTCTTCAACACGCCTACGGGCGGAAATGTCTATTCCCATTTCCATAGCGGCAACGACTTTTCCATTTTCATCAAATACAGGGCTGACATGCACAATCCAATGTGTTTTCGAGCCATCTGGATTTATACTACTTTCTTCAGAACAATACGGGCGTCCAGTCTGAAATGTTTTATCTAACGGACAATCAGGGCATTTTTCCGAAAGTCCCTTATATGCCTCATAACAATACGCACCCGGTTCAGGATTAAACCGTTCTGCGAACTCTTTATTGTATTTCAAGATACGCATGTCAGCGTCTTGGACAGTTATACTACACGGCACTTGTTCAAATAAGTCCTGATACTCCTGTCTGTTTTTATCAAGCTCATCCTGCTTCTTAGCAATAGCATGCTCCATTGCCACGACAGTATCTATAAGTTGCCCAAGCTCATCTGTCCTTGCCATTCGTTTCAAGCCAGAAGGCTTCCCTTCACTTATACGCTGCATGGACGCAATAACCTTCCGAACAGGATTCGTAATACACCGCCGCAACCCAAGCACAAGTAGTGAGACAGCGAGAATATAAATTAATCCAGTAAGCGAAAGGAGCTTTTTTTGAACAGCAGCAAGCCCCAGTGCAGCTTGATCTGTTCGCAAAATCAATTCCAACTCTCCTAAGACCGTATGGTCAGCATTATGAGCATGACACGGAGCCTCAGCACAACCTTCATCATTCATTATCGGAGTAATAGTTCCAAGAAGCACGGTATCATGTTCCGAGAATGTTCTGGTGCGTTCTTTCAAAGTCAGAAAAACTTTAGGAGGATCTACTGAATGGCAAGCAGAACAAGCAGGCGCATCTGTAGCAACCTGCGTGCCCACTTCACTTTGAACATTAGAAAACCGGATAACACCCTGTTTATCATATATTCTTACAGAGGTGATATCCGGATGTTTTGCTATATCGGAAACAATCTGGTCAATTTCGCTACGCGCGTTAGCCATCATAGCATATCGGGTAGAAAGTAAAATCGTCTTACTAAGTCTGTCCGCTTCAATCGAAAGCTTTGCCGCAGTGTACTTGTTAAGAAAGTGCATGGTTCCCCATGAATGCAGCCCAAGACATAAAATCAGAACCAATGCAATCAACAAAAGAACTTTAGCAGCCAACGAATTGCGAAGTCGGGAAAGCCAGAAATACATACTCTGCCCCCAGATAAAACGGTACATAAAAAGTACAAGTCTTAGTAATCTATTTTACCAAACAGTGTGGCACAACCTTGTGTGACACGTATTCTTAAAGAATCGATCATATCGGAAGCAAGGCACAGCTAAGAAAGCTTATATAGCCAATCATGCGCGCACACCAATCCCTTCCGCAGCCTTGCTAAAAAGAGTCTTCCAATCCAGTCAGTGAGTATTCACGTAGCAGGTTGAGACGCCTTTGCTCGTCGTCCATTGGTGCAATGCCTGAATTTTGTACTGTTCGCACACAGTAGTCGCCAAATTTAACACCTTTTTCAGAATAACTTACCAGCTCTGCAAAGGTAAATTTATCCAAATGAGCATACATAGCGACACTAGCTTCTTTCCAGAGCAGACGGGTAAGGCATCCAGGTGCATCACAGCATGTTGCAGCATCCTCACCACAACCTACTATATCAGTTCCTCCCTCAAGCAATCTGACAACTTCTCCAACGGTTACATCAGCAGGGTCTACTGCCATTCGATGCCCTCCGCTAGGTCCACGTCTTGTCTTCAGGTATCCCCCTGCACGCAACTGCCTTGCAATTTTTTCAAGATACTTTTGAGAAATACCAAGGCGCGCCGAGGACTCTTTCATAAGCACAGGCTTATCCTGACCGTGGGTTGCAATATCGAGCAATAATCTCGTGCCGTATCTACTATTGGTTAATAGCCGCATAACGAACTCCTTATGATAATACCCTACAAAAAAATATATATACCAATTACTAACTCCGACAAAAATCAGTCGGCTAAGTAACTTTATGGGACTATACCCTACCAGAGAGTTTCTAACAACTAATGAATTTTCCAGACTATTTTAATCAACAATAACTTATTTAAACTCATACGATAAATATAACTGTGAGTCAGTTGAGCAACCATATTTTCTTTTTATTCACCTTGAGAATTTGTATACACCTGCTACCTTAAAAAGTGGCAATTGACTCTTGGAGGGATAATGGCACGCTCAAAAAAACATGATTGTAACTGTTGTGTTTACCATAGAGGTAAGTGCACAATAGGTATTACAACAAAGTCCAATGGAACATGTGGCAATTTTATTCCACTTTGTGTTTCCTGCCCATACCCTGACATGTTTTGCGCGACGTGCCGATTGCGACCACAAAATGATTTAAAAGATGAAATATATAGAGATACCGAACTTGGGAATCATATGTATGGTTGTGTGTGGGATTCCACAACATTAGATGAAAACTTCTTCAGTAAAAAAAGTACATGAAAATACAAAAAGTACGTTAATAACGTAAAAAAAGAGCAGATTACAATTGTATCTGCTCTTTTTTTGAAAAAACGCCATACTACAGTTACGCATAGTACAGCTACGATATTCATATGCTATTGTTCTACGACTTTTTCAAGGCTGTGCGCCAATCCCTCCAGCATATTTTGCAAACGCTTTTTCTGGTCAGTCGGAACTTTTTTCCATGCTTCTGCATAGTTAATTTTACACTGCTTATCAGATTCAACATCAATGTAGAGTAAGCCGTTTGTATCTACATTAACCTCAATCCGCTCGCCGCATGTTTTTGTTAACACAATCTCCACACAGTCGACAGCAGTAGCAGGTTTGCCATTGTTGCCCATAACTCACTCGCTCCGTTTGATTTGCCCGAACTCATCCGGTTAGTAAGTAACGCTTAAAAAAATTTTTGTTCTTTATTTGTTGCACGACAAACTGGCTCTTTGCAAAATAAAAAAACGCACTGCGCATTCAAACAATATCCTGCTAAAAGGCTGTTGCTGAAATATTCTTCTTTTTTTCTTTAAAAATTAAACAAAAATTCAAAATATTGCATAAAAAAAGATGTTTCCTTCATTTAAAAAAAACATCTTTTTTACAGAGTTACATTATCCTTACGAACACTTTTTTCGACTAGCGCACTCCACAAACGTGCTACTCAAATTGATAGAAAACCATAGACTTAGTCGCTGATCTATCCTGCGTGCCAGACATCTTAGTAATTACTCTATTCTTCGTCATTACTTTTACTAGAAGACGGTTCGTCGTTATTTGTATCTTTTCCAAAATTACGCAGACCTTCAGCCAGTGATACAAGACGCTCATCCACAAGACCGTAAATAGTGTTCTCGGGATACTGTCCATCTTCGTCTCTGGCTCCCGCCGCAACGCCAGTCAGAATTTCTATGCCCTCATGCACATTCTTTACAGCCCAGATGGCAAACTTACCATCTTCCACTGCGTCTACAACTTCCTGTTTCAGCATTAAGTCCTTTACATTGGATTCAGGAATCATAACCCCCTGATCGCCAGTAAGCCCTTTGGCCTCGCAGACCTTGTAGAAACCCTCTATTTTCTCGTTAACGCCGCCGATAGGCTGAATCTCACCTTTTTGATTCACAGAGCCTGTAACAGCAATAGACTGCTTAATAGGGACGTGTGCAAGACTTGATAGCAATGCATACAATTCAGTTGAAGAAGCAGAGTCACCATCAACTCCACCATAAGACTGTTCGAAAGCAATAGATGCGGCAAGCGTAAGCGGTTTGTCCTGCGCAAAATTTCTTCGCAGATAGCCACTCAATATGAGCATACCTTTATTATGGGTAGGACCCGACATTTTAGCATCACGCTCAATGTTAATTATACCTTCTTTTCCCATAGATGTTGTGCAGGTAATACGCGACGGTTTACCGAACATAATATCGCCTGTGGAGTACACTGCCAGACCGTTAATCTGTCCTATTTCTCCACCGGCTACATCTATGAAGATACTACCGCGGTCTATCATTTCCTGAATTTTTTCTTCGACTAATCCATCTCGATAAATTCGCGCTTCCAATGCTTGCTCAACATGCTCGGCGTCCACAAGCTCTGCACCAACACTATCAGCAAGATAATTAGCCTCTGCCATTATATCACCCATAACAGGGAAAGAGGTACTAAGCTTCTCCTGCCTGCCGCTCTTACGCACACTATGTTCAAGTAATGCTGCGACAGCCTTGTTGCTGAATGGCTTAAGATTTAGCTTATCCACATAGGTGGCAACAAGACGGCAAACTTCATTTACACCTTGATCCGTTTTATTCATGCTTGAATCAAAATCAGCACGCACTTTAAAAATCATCTCAACTTCTGGGTCAAAGTGCTTCAGCAAATGGTATAACTGGGTGGTTGCAAGCACTACAACCTTTACATCCATGGTAATGGCTTCCGGCTTAATTCCAGTCGAAGCCATAAAGGAGTAGGGGTCAAAGGTCTGGATTTCCAATTCAGACGTTTTCAAAGCACGCTTAAGGGTCTGCCATACACCCGGCTCTGCAATAGCATCTAATAGGTTGATAACAAGAAAACCGCCGTTAGCTTTTATGAAGGAACCAGCAGTAATTTTTTGATAATCCGTGCGCCATAGACCTGATCTATCCATAGCTCGCTCAATAGAGCCGAACAAATTTCGATAATTAGGAAAAGATTCTACAATAACGGGAGAACCTTCACTTTCAGCATTATCAACAAGCAGGTTTACACCGTATGGATGCAAAACCGCTTCTGCATTAATAGCAGGAAGCTGCATACCGGGCATTGGTCCCGCTTGAGGCTGCCCTATCATTTTTATTATATCGAGCTGTTCTGACATATTCGCAAGCATGTCACTTATATGCTTAGAAGCTTTTTCGTGCTCTTTCCAAGCATCTGTCAAAGTCATTGCAAGCTCACGAGCAGTATTCATGAACATCAGGCGGTCAACTTCTTCACTCTTAGTCTTCACATCCTTCTGCAACCGACGCACGTCCATGAATATTGTATCAATTTCGTCTTTAAGCTCTTTGTACTTTTCTTGTAAGGCTTCAAACTCTTCCCTAGGGAAACGTCCTTTTTCAACCAGCTCTTCGAGTTTGAGTAAATGGGTAGGCTCACCATCCACCACAGGAACAATATCTGGTCGCTGCACTTGTCCCATTTGCATATTTACAAGTACAAAACCAGCTTCTTTTACTCGTTCCTCCAACCCCTTAAAGAAGTCGCGTGTTTTCTTGTCATGCTCTTCCAGCAAGGCATTTTTGCTGTTTATATATTCCTGACTTTCGAATAACTGCGGAATTTCACGCTTAATATCTTCTAAAAATTCTTCAATATCTTTTTTAAACTTCTGTCCCTGTCCTGCATCAAATGTAAGCAGGATAGGTTCTTCAGGAGTTTTAAAGTTGTTTACGTAGCAAAGATCACTGGGGGTATGGCGCTTGCGCTTAGCGTTGCTAAGCAATTGCCTGACCATACCCATTTTCCCAACATCTGCTGCACCTGTTACAAAAATATTATAGCCCTTCGCGTCTATCCCCATTCCAAAGCGAAATGCTTCAACACCACGAGACTGACCAATGATATCTGTAAGTTGATCTAGATCCGTAGTTTTCGAAAAAGGAAGAGTTGCCGGATCAACTTTCCACCGCAGCTGATCTAAAGGAACCAAATTGCGCTGTTCTATTTCTGTCATGAGTGCCTCCTATTCCTTTTTATCGCCGCTGGTAATTGGAATGGTACGTCTTTCCGGAATATGGCAGCTCGGCAACGAGACTATCAACTTTCCACCCGTAAAGCTGGCTTCCACATCTTCCAATTTCACTTTGCAGGGCAAGCGCATTTGGCTCTCAAAAGAACCGACAGACTCTGCACCTTCGCTATGTTCGGAGTAGGCACACCGTAATGTCAGGTATGCACCATCGATATGTAACTCCAAATTTTCCTTTGTAACACCGGGAAGCTCTGCCTCGATGCGGTATCCTTCATCAGTTTCAACCAGCCGTAATTCTGTGTCCATTAATGGCTGACATACAGAAGGCAATCCGAATTCAGAGCAAATCTGATTAAACATTCGATCACTATCGAGTTTTAGCCGCTGTAGCTGCTGGTTTCTCCATGATTTTAGATTGGACATTGAGACCTCCTGCGCTTGCGCGCGTTCATCGATTACTTCTCGCTCCTATGGTTGTACCCCAACACACTTTTTGTAGATATGATTCTAGTCTGTTATACAATGTCACTGGCTTCAAAATAAATACGCCCCTCACAAAAGGGACGTATCTAGGCATACCATGTGCGGGGGGGAACGCAAGACAACTAGCCACAATACCCCGCTTGTACATGCTATACAAAACATACAAAAAACCCCGTTATGCGGCTTGGCATAACAGGGCAAAAATACACAAGATAATCAAATCAAACTATCTTGTATCGTGCGATACACAATGTACCGCTTACTTTTTTACTAAGGCAGTTAGTCCTGACGTTCTGTAACTTCCACAAGGTGGTAGCCAAATTGAGTCTGAACAGGACCGTGTACAACGCCTACTGCTTCATTAAAACACACTGTGTCAAATTCCGGTACCATCTGACCAGGGAAGAATTCCCCGAGTTCTCCGCCACGGCGTCCAGATGGGCACTTAGAGTACTCTTTCGCAATTGCAGCGAAATCTTCACCGCCTGCGATGCGTGCCTTAAGTTCGTTACAAGTATCCTCAGAATCAACGAGAATATGACGTGCTTTAGCTTTTGCCATGGTAAAACTCCTAATGTATGATATAAGAAGACATATAATGCCAGATGATACAAAATGAATCAACTTAGTAAATAATCACCTTCTCTCTATACAGCTTCACAGAAAAAAAATTAGATTTCATGGGGAGTTGCCCATATTGAATTATTCGTCATAAGGTGAATATTTTCAGCGTAAAAACATTGTGCGGTTGTTTTTGCGTAGAATTTAGTGGCGTTCTTTACGTTTTCGCACTTGTATATAAAACAAATGAACGATATAGCGCCCAAAGCGTATTGTGCATCAACCATCTAACCCCCTCTTTCAAGGAGAACTGGATGACCGGTTCCGAAGATAGCCGTCAGAACGGCACCATGGAAAATTTTGAAGAAATGCTGGAAGCATACACAGGCGCTGACAAAGCTCTGTCAGTTGGCGACAAAGTTTCCGGCCCAATCATCGGCATGTCCGGCGACAACCTTTTTGTTGATGTTGGAGCAAAAATTGACGGTCTTGCTGATCGTACAGAGTTCCTTAACGACGAAGGTGAACTTACCGTTGCTGAAGGCGACACAGTAGAACTTTTTGTTACTGCTGTTAAACCAGATGCAATTCATCTTTCTAAAGCTGTCAGCGGTCCTGCTGGTGCAGCAATGCTCGAAGAAGCATTCAACACAAAACTTCCTGTTGAAGGTAAAGTTCTTGCCACCCGTAAAGGCGGCTTTGATGTTGAAGTATCTAAACGTCGAGTATTCTGTCCAGTAAGCCAGATCGACACCCGCTTTGTTGAAAACGCTGAAGAGTATGTTGGTAAAACATTCTCCTTTGCCATCATCAAATTTGAACAGCGTGGTCGTAACATCGTTGTTTCCCGCCGTGCCCTGCTCGAACAAGAACAGCAAGCAGCTCGTGATGAATTCCTGAAAAATGTTAAAGAAGGCGATCTCGTTGATGTTACCATCACACGCCTGACTAACTTTGGCGCATTTGCAGAACTTGCTGCGGGCGTAGAAGGTCTTATTCACGTTTCCGAACTGTCTTGGACACGCATTGCTCAAGCTGACGAAGCTGTTTCCGTAGGCGACAAACTGCGCGTTAAACTGCTCGGCATTGAAACCGATAAAAAAGGTCAGCTGCGTATTTCCCTTTCTGCTAAACAGGTTCAGGAAAATCCTTGGAACCGCGTTGAAACAGAACTTACCGCTGGTGAAGTGCGCGAAGGTAAAGTTGTTCGCCTCACACCATTTGGCGCTTTTGTCGAAGTACTTCCGGGTATCGATGGCTTGGTGCACATTTCAGAAATGTCCTACACCAAGCGCGTTCATAAAGCAGAAGACGTTGTATCCGTTGGCGATACCGTTTCTGTTAAAATTAAGTCTATCGACTTGAGCGCTCGTCGTATTTCCCTCAGCATGCGTGATGCTGAAGGTGACCCATGGGCAGACGTTGAAGAACGCTTCCCAGCTGGTACCACAGTTGAAGGCACTGTAGAGTCTTCCTCTGATTTCGGTCTGTTTATTAACATTGCTCCGGGCGTTACCGGTCTTATGCCGAAATCTCTGATGGCAAAAGCTGATAAAGCAGCAAACCTTGATGCACTTAAGTCCGGTGACAAGGTAGAAGTAACCGTATCTCAGCTCCGCACTGCTGAACGCAAAGTTACTCTTGCTCCTAAAGGCGTTTCTGCCTCTGAAGACACTTCCTGGAAAGCGCATCGCAAAACACAGACTGCAAAGTCAGAACCACAGAGCAACTTCGGTTCTTTAGGTTCCCTGTTGCAGGACGCGCTCAACAAGAAAAAATAATCTGTTGATGCACATACCGATTACGAAAAAGGATCAGCTCAGGCTGATCCTTTTTTTATTGCATTTTTTTACCCCCAGCCTTCTCTCCTATAAAAAATATCCAACCTTAATATTTTTTTTGGTTTACAATGACAAAATAGAGATTATGTACAAGGTCAGTGTGTATTACGCACACTATTGGATAGAGTGCCCACCTGAGCATTTTAGGAGATTTTGAACAATGATACTTCGTAAAAGACTACTGTTATTACCTATTACTGTATTAATCCTTACTCTGACAGCTCTCCCTGCTATGGCGGACTTACCTAACTTTACCGAGTTAGCAAAAAAAGCAGGTCCTGCTGTTGTTAACATCAGTACCCAAAAGAAAGTACAAGTTTCCCCTAACAACCCTCAAGGGTTGGATAACTTCTTCAAGCAAAACCCGCGCACCCCTTTTGACGATTTCTTCAAACAATTTGAGCGCTACTTTAGAGACAGACGTCCACGTGCCGAAACTGAACGTTCTCTCGGCTCCGGTTTTATTGTCTCCCCCGACGGCTTCATTGCTACAAACAACCATGTTGTAGAAGGGGCTGATGAAATCAAAGTCAATATTCTGGATGAAAAAGGGAAATACCAGTCATACGATGCCAAGATTATCGGGACAGACCCGTTAACAGACCTTGCCCTTCTAAAAATTAAAGCAAAACGGGAGCTCCCGACTCTTGAACTTGCTGATTTTTCCAAGGTAGAAGTTGGGCAATGGGTACTCGCCATCGGAAACCCATTTGGGCTGGACCATACCGTAACGAGCGGCATTGTGAGTGCCCTCGGCAGAAACATCAGTAACAACCCGTACGACAACTTTTTGCAAACAGATGCATCCATCAACCCGGGTAACTCTGGTGGACCATTACTTAACCTTGATGGTGAAGTAATCGGCATAAACACTGCGATCATCGCACGCGGTCAAGGCATTGGCTTTGCCATCCCAAGCTCGACAATAAAAGATATTATTAACAAATTAAAAACCGACAAAAAAATTCGTCGCGGCTGGATTGGTGTTTCTGTTACCAATGTAGATCCGAATATGGCGCAAGCTCTCGGGCTTAAAAATACTGAGGGTGCATTTGTCGCACAAGTCGTTCCGGGACAGCCCGCCGCAACGGCTGGTCTCCTAGAAGGGGATATTATCACCAAGGTGAATGACGAGCCTATCGCTGATACCTCAGAACTTATTCGCAAAGTTTCAGCTCTTAAACCTGGTAGTACTGCTAAGTTCACTCTGTACCGCAAAGATAAGCTCATAACAGTTGATGTTAAACTGGGTGAACGCGATTCTGCACAGAAAAAAGAACCAACCCAGCAAGAACCAAAATCAGGTGAAAGTGACATTGAAGCACTAGGTCTGACACTCACTCCGTTGAGTGTAAAAGAAGCACAGGCTCTCGGACTGAAAGACATTCGCGGGCTGCTTATCACCAATGTGCTTGATGCAAGCATTGCAGCACAAGCTGATTTACGTCCGGGTGATGTGATACTTGAAGCAAACCTGACACCGGTAAATACCGTAAAAGAGTTTATAAACATTCTTAAAACGCAAGGCGAAAAACGAGGTGCAATGTTCCTCAAAATAGTTCGCCAGCAACAAACAATGTTTAGAACAATGACTCTGGAAAAATAGACGCCGAATATACACAAGGGCACCATTCCGGTGCCCTTTTTTGTTTTATTACTCAAACTGCTCCACATATGCCCATACACTGCTGGGTAAATAAGAGCTGTGTTTAATTTAGGATTGGCAATTACTCGGCTGCTTGTTACTGTAGCCCGTTATTGCACACATACTTATCAGGAGATTATAACGTGCTTACACCACGTGAAATTGTATCCGAACTGGATAAATACATTATTGGTCAACATGGTGCTAAACGTATGGTTGCTGTTGCCATGCGTAACCGCTGGCGACGTCAGCAGATTGATCCGTCCTTACGCGACGAAATTGCACCTAAAAATATTATTATGATGGGACCTACTGGCGTTGGTAAAACAGAAATCGCACGCCGCCTTGCTAAACTTTCTGCTTCCCCATTTGTAAAAGTTGAAGCAACCAAGTTTACAGAAGTAGGTTATGTGGGTCGTGACGTTGAATCCATGGTTCGCGATCTGATGGAATTGAGTGTTGCTCTTGTTCGCGATGAAGAAACAACACGCGTTCGCGCACAAGCAGAAAACAATGCAGAAGAACGTCTTCTCGATTTACTGCTGCCAGGCTCTGCACCAAGCCCAATGGCTGAGCCTGTTACAACATTTGATGTTCCGCCAGCGCAAGAGCCTGATCGAAGTAATTCTACCCGCGAAAAAATGCGAAAAATGTTCCGTGAAGGAAAACTTGATGACCGCGAAGTAGAAATGGAGCTTGAAATTGCTCCACAGGGCATCGAAGTTATGGCTATGCCGGGCATGGAAGACATGGGCAGCCAGTTCAAAGATCTTTTCAGCAAAGCATTTCCTTCCAAGAAAAAGAAAAAGCGTATGAAGATTGGTGACGCTCTTCCTTTACTTATTGAAGAAGAAGCAGCCCGCCTTGTTGATGAAGAAAAAGTCACAGAACTGGCAAAAGATCGTGTTGAACAATCCGGTATTATCTTCATCGATGAAATTGATAAAGTTGCAAGTTCACAGCATGGAGGCAAATCCGCAGACATCTCCCGCGAGGGTGTGCAGCGCGACTTGCTCCCTATTGTAGAAGGCAGCGTTGTTAATACTAAGTACGGTATGGTAAAAACAGACCACATTCTGTTTATTGGTGCTGGTGCATTCCACCATTCAAAACCATCCGATCTTATTCCAGAATTACAGGGTCGTTTTCCACTGCGCGCAGAATTAACAGCGCTCGGCAAAGACGAATTCCTGCGTATTCTTAAAGAGCCGCGCAATGCTCTTACAGTCCAGTACTCAGCACTTCTTGCAACTGAAGGTGTGACCATTACTTTTGCAGAAGACGGGTTAGACGAAATTGCAGCGTTTGCAGAGATGACAAACCAAGAAACAGAAAATATCGGGGCACGCCGTCTCTACACCATCATGGAAAAAATTCTGAGCGACATCTCTTTTGAAGCGCCAGATCGTTCCGGTGAAGAAATTGTGATTGACCGCGCATTTGTAGAACAGCACTTAGAAGATGTTCGCGAGGATAGAGACCTGAGCCGTTACATCCTCTAATATACCAACGGGGGAATCCCCCGCAGCAGGACTACGTACATGAAAGACTACGCTAAAGCACAGCTTACATCACGCATTCTTATTGAATCTCTTCCATATATTAAGCACTTTCACGGTGAAATTGTTGTCATCAAATATGGTGGTCACGCAATGAAGGACGAAGAGCTTGGTCGTGCATTTGCTCAGAACATTGCTCTTTTAAAGTACGTAGGGTTAAAACCGATAATCGTACACGGCGGTGGTCCCCAGATTGGTAAAATGCTTGACGCTCTTAACATTACCTGCCAGTTCCGCGAAGGACAGCGAGTCACCGATGAAGCAACTATGGATGTTGTAGAAATGGTGCTTGTGGGTAAAGTTAATAAAGAGATTGTTAACAAGCTTAATCTGGCTGACTGCAAAGCCGTAGGACTTTCCGGCAAAGATGGAACTCTATTACGTGCCCGCAAATTACAGATGGTCGTTGATACAAACGACAAGGCACCAGAGATCATTGATCTGGGAAAAGTTGGAGAGGTTATTGGCGTAGAATCAGGGCTGCTTCAAGGATTGCTTTCACAGGGCTATACACCGGTCATAGCTCCTGTAGGCGTCGATGTTGAAGGGAATACCTACAATATTAATGCAGATTCCGTTGCAGGCGCTGTTGCAGGCGCATTGCGCGCGAAGCGCCTTTTGCTACTCACAGATGTAGCAGGAATTCTTGATGCAGATAAAAACCTGCTGGAAGAACTAACAATTAAAGAAACACTTGAACTATTCGATGATGGCACACTGCAAGGCGGCATGATTCCAAAAGTCAAATGCTGTCTGGAAGCGATTGGCGAAGGTGTTGGACGAGCAACCATCCTTGATGGTCGAGTTGAAAACTCTGTGCTTCTGGAACTGTTCACCGACAGCGGCATTGGCACACAGATTCTAGGGAATCGCTAGCACAAAACGTTTCAACATCTCTATGCCACTAGGTCATACGACCTAAGCCAGTTAAAGAAAACGTACCAACGTTTCTTCATAAATAGAACAGAAAGGCTGCTCTCCACATGGAAAGCAGCCTTTCTTTGTCTCAATAAAAAACTACGCAAACTGTTAGCAGTACTTTTTCACTACTTTTTTAAACGCGATGCTATCCACCTTTTCTGTACCAAGGGGATATACCAACTCTTTTGGGAGATGCCCGCCATATGCCGGACGATCGTTCGTAAATAATACACCGATTGGAATTTTGTCACCAAATTCATTTGCTTTTTGAATTGCAGCATCCCAACTGGTAGGGTCATGGTCTTCGCCCAGCTCGTAACACCGTTTTTTATACCACCCAAACGTATTTACCTTATTGAATGATACACAAGGCTGGAACACATCAACAAGAGCAAACCCAGGATGTTTTACGGCAGCTTTCAGTGTTTCCACCAAATGCGGTATATTGCCGGAAAAAGAACGAGCAACAAAGTTTGCGCGCATAGAGATAGCCACTTCTACAGGATTGAATGGAGCATTAGTGACTCCCATCGGCTGGGTTTTAGTAATCTGCCCCTCAAGGGTTGTTGGACTGGCTTGCCCCTTAGTCAATCCGTATACCTGATTATCATGAACCAAAGCCACCATATCAACATTACGACGAATGGCTGCTAGAAAATGATTCCCACCTTCCCCGTACATACACCCATCGCCGCTTGGAGCAATAACGGTTAATTCTGGATTCACTATTTTAACAGCTTGCGCTGGTGGAAGCGCCCTGCCATGCAGTCCGTTAAAACCATTGGCTGTAATATAATGTGGAATTTTAGCAGCCTGACCAATACCGGAAATAATAGCCGCTTTATGCGGAGGAATATCAAGTTCAGCCAAAGTTTGCTTGAGTGCTTTCAGTATGTCGAAGTTACCACAACCGGGGCACCATGCTTCATTGTAATGACCATAATCGTTAATATCTCGCATTGCGCCTACTCCTCATACATCTTATCAATAATGTGACCTGCGGTTATCGGGCGTCCGTCATACCTGCTGATAATTTTCTCAATCGGGATACAAGTAAGTCCCTTTAATAGCCAAGCAAACTGTGCATTGGAATTTCCTTCGATACACACGCGCTTCTTGGCATTATTCAGATAATGCGAGAACTGCATTGTGTCGAGCGGCCAAACCTGAGAAAAACTTATTACAGCAACATCTTCACCACGCTCTGTCATAACCGCGGCTGCTTCGCGAACAGCACCTTCGACTGACCCCCAGCAAATAAGCAACGTATCGGGATGTTCCCCCCCATAATAACGAGGGGGGATAACTTCGTTGCGTATGCTGTTTTCTTTCAAGAGCATTTTTTCTACCATAACATTACGCAGCTGCTTATCTTCGGTGATATTGCCACGCTCATTATGTGCATGACTATCGGCAAGGACGATTGATTTACCCATACCCGGTAAACGCCTTGGCGAAACACCATCCTTTGTCAGCAGATACCGCTTGTAGGCTTCAGGATGCTCATCTGAATAGTCTGGAGTATGCACCTGACACAATTGGTGCATGTCGTATGTATCCACACTTTGCAGAGCATCAGCGAGAAACTGGTCCGTCAAAATAATTACCGGTGTCTGATATTTTTCGGAGTAACAGATAGCTTTATGCCCAATCTCAAAACACTCTTCTACGGAGCTTGGTGCATAGATAATTCTTGGAAACTCGCCATGTCCGCCAAACATAGCAAAAAGCAAGTCTCCTTGCTCCGTGCGTGTCGGCATACCAGTTGCTGGTCCCGGACGTTGCGCAAGAACGACAACGACTGGCTGTTCCATAATACCAGCGAGGCTGACAGCTTCTGTCATTAAAGCAAAACCACCGCCTGATGTAGGAACAATAGAAGGCGCACCCGCATATGAAGCTCCCAGCGCCATATTTAAAGCAGCAATTTCATCCTCAACCTGCTCTACCACTACACCCATTTCTTTCGAATGGTTAATAAGAGTCTGAGCAACAGAAGACCCCGGTGTCATAGGATAAAATGAACAGAACTTAACACCAGCAGCAAGCGCACCCAACGCTATACTTGTATTGCCGTTAACCAGCATTCGATCTTGATGAGCATACATTTCCGGAAGCCGTGAACACTTGTCTGCAACTTGCTGACTCCATTCATATGCGCCTTGCAATGTTGCAATATTATCCTCAATAACTTTCTCACCTTTCGGTGCAAATCGTTCGGATAAAAGCTGCTTCGGCAATGCACTATCTAACCCAAGCAGCGCGCATAGCACTCCGAGGGCAACAACATTTTCATATAGTGGTTTAGGCGCAAGTTCAGCAAAGGGTATGCTGACGCATTGCTTGCCCATTGCATTCAACTTATCACTTAAAATAACAGTTCCGTCTTCATGCAGCATTTCGAAATGCTGAGAAACAGCGTCCTGATCGAATGCAAACAAAATGTCACAGGTATCAGAAGAAGAATATTGTGGTTGATCGCTTATGCGTAGTCGAAAAGAATTATGTCCACCACGAATACGGGACATGTAGTATTGAGTTGCAAAAATTTCATACCCTGCACCAGTTAACACCTTACTCAACAACTCACCAACGGTTACCAGTCCCTGACCAGCAGCACCGGCGATAATTATAGTTCTGTCAAATGTAGCCACAAAACCTCCAATAAAAGAAAAACTGAGGTTGTAGGAAAGTTACATGTAACACTATCAGATAACTGACTCTGACAAAAGTTCTTCTAACAATATCTGTTTGTTATGACTTACCGATTAATACAGCATAACTTTTCCATCAAACTGTAGATACCCCTTTCAACTACTCTCTGGTCAACATTTTTTCACTTTCAATTCTACTAATTGCTACAGCTTATGCATCTCGATTCTGAAGATATTCAACAGCCCAATCATTCAAGCTATCAAACGAAGGAATAAGTTTTTTTCCAATTTCCGTCAGAGAATATTCAACGACAGGGGGAACTTCTGGATACGCTGTCCGATTAATTATACCATTTTTTTCCAGACTTCTAAGCTGCTGCGTGAGCATTTTTTGTGTAATTTTAGGCATTAGTTTACGCAGCTGCCCAAAGCGTTTTTCTCCCTTTGCAAGATTCCAAATTATTTGCGGCACCCATTTGCCTGAAAGAATTTCAAATGCAACTTCAAGCTCATATGTATAACTGCTGCAACTAACTTTATTTGTTCTATCTTCTGGCATTCAAGTCACCCTATATCTGGCTATTATATCACACAAACACCAATTACTATTGGGTATGCAATTACGTTTTTCTACTCGCTTTATGCGAATCTGCACTCGCATAAGCACACATCTATACCATTTTAAACAAAAATTGGACACCCCCGGTACAGCCTTTACGGGTAGTTACTTTTTGTAAACCAGTAACCAATTCTACACTACTGTACCGAAAAGTGCGTACTTTACAGGTTAATTGAAATATTGTTTATACATTCTCGTCTGTGAATCCAACACAGAAAATTAATGTTGTGGTCGTCGCACAATTTTTGTTTTGCAATACTAAATCAGCAAGATTCTAACTATACACTGCAAGTTACCACTCTTTATTATTACAAAGCAGCCCCTGACCTATTAATTGTGTCGACACAGTATATATTTAACCTTCTGGAGTACTATATATGGCTCGTTTTACTATCCCAAGAGATGTTTATTTTGGCGAAAACACAATCGAAGAATTAAAAAACCTGCAAGGGCAAAAGGCTGTTCTGGTTATTAGCGGTGGCTCTATTAAGAGAAACGGTGGACTTGCTAAAATCGAAGGCTACCTTGCTGAGGCAGGAATTGAGACCCGTTTGTTTGAAGGCGTGGAAGCAGACCCTTCTGACACTACTGTCATGAAAGGGGTAGCTCTGATGAATGAATTCCAGCCAGACCTTATTATCGGAATCGGCGGTGGTTCACCAATTGATGCAGCAAAAGCCATGTGGATTTTCTACGAAAACCCTGACTTCACTTTCGAGCAGGCTGCAATTCCTTTCAACCTTCCGCAACTTCGTAAAAAAGCACGATTTGTTGCTATTCCGACAACAAGCGGCACAGGTACAGAGGTGACTTCCTTCTCAATTATCACGAGTGAGAATACCGAACTTAAATACCCTATTGCCGACTTCAATATTACGCCGGATCTGGCTATTGTTGATACAAATCTGGCGCAGACCATGCCAGCACACCTTGTCGCCCACACAGGTATGGATGCCCTTACGCACTCTTTAGAAGCATATGTATCAATTATGGCTAATGAATTAACTGATGCACTTGCTATGAAATCTATTGAAATGATTCAGGAGTATCTTGTTGCTTCATACAACGGAGACACAAACGCTCGCTCTAAAATGCATCTTTCCCAATGTCTTGCGGGGATGTCTTTTTCAAATGCTATTTTAGGCATTGTGCACAGCATGGCGCATAAAACAGGCAGAATGTTCAGCATTCCACACGGCTGTGCCAATGCAATATACCTCCCTGCTGCGATTCGTTTTAACGCAGTAGAAGCAGGCGAAAAGTATGCAGACATCGCAGCCCGCCTCAACCTTAAAGGCACAACCACTGAAGAGCGTGTAGAGGCTCTTATCAGGTTCGTTGAAGAGCTGAACCGCGCACTTAACATCCCAACCTCTCTTCAAGAGTTTGGCGTACCGGAATCTACTTTCCTTGAAAATCTGGACATAATCGCAGAAGGAGCCGTCGGCGATCCGTGCACCAGCACAAACCCTCGACCAATCTCAGTGGCACAAATGAAAGATCTCTTCTTGGAGGTTTACTACGGCTAACACCCTTGCATCTTCTCTCTAACAATAAAAAAGTCCCCGCAACACAAGATGTTGCGGGGACTTTTTGACTGGAAAAAATTATTTTACTGGCGGAGTAAAAACACGTTGTCCAAGTTCAGAGTCAAGCATCAGCATTCCCTGACCTTCGCCACCGATCATTTTAAGCTTGCCAAGAACATCATTAACAGAATCTTCTTCCTCAACCTGTTCAGAAACAAACCACTGGAGGAAAATATTTGTTGCATGGTCACGCTCATCAATAGCAAGATTAACAAGGTCATTGATGCGGGATGTCACAAGCTGCTCGTGTGCAAGTGTTTCTTCAAAAACTGCAATTGTACCAGCCCAATCATGCTCTGGAGCTTCAATTGGCTGAAGAATTACACGTCCGCCACGCTCATTGATGTAATCATAAAATTTAGTAGCATGAAAAAGTTCTTCCTGAGCCTGTGCACGCATCCATTGTGCAAAGCCACCCATACCTTTGTCAGCAAAGTAAGCGGACATGGAAAGGTACAGGTAACTGGAGAACATTTCCCATTTCACTTGATCATTTAATGCTTGGTTCATTTTTTCAGACAACATCAAAAGTCTCCTTATAATACTAGATAATGCACGGAATCGTATACTAACAAGCCTGTCCGGTGTGCAAATCAGGCTGTCATTTAAGGCTGCCAGACAATTTCTTTGGCATGTTGAGGTATAAAAAGCAACCAACGGAACACCACATATGCCTCAGTGACAAAAGTAATTTGCAGTGAAAAACATAATACTGTATCAGCGTATTTCGCAAACAAACATTAACATCAGACTGCATTGTATGCGTAGTCTGAAGGGAGCTTTATATGTGGGGTTCTTCAAGCTGGAAGCGAAGTGCTGAAACAACCATTCCATGTAAAGAATGCAAAAAGCCTCTTACCGTAAAACGCAGCTGCCAGCATGTGTACATGGAGTGTAGCCACTGTAAGAAAAAAAGCGACATTTCATTATATCTGCAAGAAATGGATGACGCGTTAGAAGCGTTCATGGAAGGCGTTTACTGCGACAGGATTTAAAAATATCCGAGGCTTCGCAGCATATCCATTTTAGCTTCTTTATCACCATCACGACCGGAACGCTCTTCACCGCCGTCACATGGCTTGGTGCATGGCACGCAGCCTAAAGAACGGTATCCGGAATCATACAGCGGGCAGTATGGCAAGTTAAATTGCATTGTATATGCCCAAATATCCATTTCAGTAAAATTCAACACTGGATGCATCATAAGGCAGGCTGGCCGATCTCTTTGCTCACGCAACGGACGGTCCCTGTCTGGATGTTCATCTTTGCGGATTCCCGTCAATAAAACTTCTATATCCTGCTGCTTAACCCCTCTGCTCAGGGGTTCAATTTTAAGGTCTGCACAGCAAGTAATTTTATCCTGCGCTATCGGATACTGTGACATATCCACTTCAGGACGCACAATGGTAAGGTCAATACCCCAATCCTGCGTCAACGTGTCCCGATGGTGCAATACTTCAGGAAATTTGCATCCTGTGTCAATATTAAGCGCAGTCACACACTCAACGCCCATTTCTGCTAAAATATTCTTCCACATATGCAGTGTTACGGTAGAGTCTTTACCGCCTGTCCACGCAACGGAAATATTGTCTGCACCATATTCCGCAGCTACTTGTCGCAACTCATTTTGAGCAGCTTCTATCTTTCTCTCGAGCATAATATTCTCTAGTTCATAGCCCATAGTAATTTAAAACCAGCGATACACTGTACCATAACTGGCTTTACAATCAAGATGAGATGGTCAGATTAGTCGCAAGCAGACCTGAAAATTAATCGATTTATTATCAAACAGTTATATACATGAGCACACATAACATGTCTGCATGATGATGAAGCGGTCTGTTGTATTTATGTGCTGATAATTCATTCTGTACCAAGCAAATTGCGTACAGACACAGCAAACACAGTGTTCCCCTACTCACTTATGCCAGCGTAGGCAATAGACAAAAAAGGCAAAAATAGAATCATACATAGAACCAGCCAGCACGTATTCATTATATACGCACACCAAACTGGTTCATTATTCAGAGAACATTCAAGTTTTTTTCAATTTCGGCTTGACTGACTGCACAATGCTGCATATAACCCTCCTCACGTTGTTAGCGACGTACCTAAAGCGGGGATGTAGCTCAGTTGGATAGAGTACCTGGCTACGAACCAGTTGGTCGGGAGTTCGAATCTTCCCATCCCCGCCATAGATCATAAAGCCTGTCAGTTTTGCTGACAGGCGTTTTTCTTCCAAAGAAAAATAGATGTTGCTAATACTACGAGTCAGATTTTTTTGATTAGTTTAAAAAATTGCTTGACGTTGACGAGAGTTGGCAATATACACCCTCTCGCTGTGACACAAGTCGCAATACAAATTTTAGTTAGGTTGTGTTCGTTAAACAAACGCAATCTCAACATCCTGCGGGGATGTAGCTCAGTTGGATAGAGTACCTGGCTACGAACCAGTTGGTCGGGAGTTCGAATCTTCCCATCCCCGCCATTTTGATTTTAAATGTCCGTTAAGGATATTTACACGAGGGTGATACCCTCCCCAAGTAACAACAAAATTGTTACTTATATATATTGTGCGCTCGCACACCTCTGCGGGGATGTAGCTCAGTTGGATAGAGTACCTGGCTACGAACCAGTTGGTCGGGAGTTCGAATCTTCCCATCCCCGCCATTTTGATTTCAAATGTCCGTTAAGGATATTTACACGAGGGTGATACCCTCCCCCAAGTAACAACTAGATTGTTACTTATATATATTGTGCATTTGCACACCTCTGCGGGGATGTAGCTCAGTTGGATAGAGTACCTGGCTACGAACCAGTTGGTCGGGAGTTCGAATCTTCCCATCCCCGCCACGCTTATAAAAGCTGCTAGTTTTCTGACTAGCAGCTTTTTTTGTACCCTACTCCATACTCCCTTGCACCACATCATAGATCAGAGAAAGACACTTACTATATTTTTCTAATGACCACTCTAAAAAAACACCAAACACTTCTGTATGTAGCGCTTTAAAAAACAAATCGGACGTCTACCATACATTGAGCGCCATTTTTCGTGCCTACCCTACACTAGACTTTTATTCCTTTTATTCTGGCCTTTCTAAACAACTCGTCACACGCACCCACCCTAGCCATATGCGTTTTTGCATCTAACGAATTGATGACACCTCTTTTTGATGCACATATTGACACAGGCTGCCTCATATTATACGCGTTTTAATTACATTCAACCAAATATTTTAAATGGTTAGAATAAAAACACAACATAACGAACCATATTCAGGAAAAAACATGGTACACACGAGACAATTTGCAGCCATAGCACTGATGTTCTGCATGCTGCTTACCGCTTGCGGGGGTGGCAGCGGTGGCTCACATAAGCCAGAGCAAACGACAATCACTGGGGCGGTCAGCGCGGCACCTGTAAAAGATGCAGCTATTATGGCGGAGGCAAAATACTTCACCACGCAGGCACAACAGGAGTTTGCGTCGCAAGCCCCTATTGAAGTGGGACGCTCAGATGCTGAGGGCAAAATTGTTTTTAACACAGCTTTGTTCGACAAGCTTGATCGTTCACAGAATGCCATTCTGTATTCTGAAGGCGGGGTACGGTTCAGTTCTGAATTTACCACTGTTCAGGCAATGAAGGACGCCAATGCCCCGGCGCAGACGCATGCCTTCAACGGAAGACTACGCGCTGTGCTGCCGAAGGGGTCCAACGAGGTGTACCTGACCATTCCAAATACACTAGTTGCAGATATGGTTGAGCAAGGCGAACCTTTGGTTGAAGCACAGAAGGTTATCACCAATATTATCCGCAATCAGCTTCGGCTGACTGCGATGAATGATCTGTTTGGCGACCCACTAGCAACGTTGACAGAAACGGAAGTTATCTCTCAGGCTCTGTTACTGACTGCCGGTTTAACGGAAGAAACATTTGCGGCTGCGCCTGTAGTGATAGCCAGCTACACCCCTGATCGGTTTGATCCTACACTGGTTGCCCAACGAGTGAAAAGCGTACTCGGCACCAAGGTCGACGAGGCGGTGCTGAACACGGATGTAATGGTGGACAAGACACCTGTACCGTACCGACTAGGCTACTCTGCTGGGGGCGAGCTTGTTAAGGTTGGCTCCAAGCTGTGTGTGCTTCCTGTAAAAATTTCTGCCAGCAACATGCTCTTCAACGTATGGGCTGACATGAGCGATAAATCCAAGGGCTATTTTATGCTGACTGCTGTCAGCGGCGGCTATCTTTTCTTCGGCGGTAATCCGGTGGAACTAAACAAGCCGTTCAAGGGCAGCACGGCTTTTTCCTGCTCTCCTTCTGCTACGCTGGGCAGCCCAAACAGTGCCGATATTGCAGCATTTACAACTGCATCCTTCACGTTTGCAGCAACGGATGAAAAAGGGAATACGGTTCCTAACGTTAACCCGCTCACCGTAACCATCCGTAAGGCAAGCGATAACGAGTGCATTGTGATAGATTATTCCTTCGCCATTGCAAATGCAAACGCGGCGATTGAATTCAACAATATTATTCCTTCCGGTGCTACAGCACGCGACACCGCGCAGATTAAGGATAATCTGACCCTCAATGAAAAATCTAAATTGCCGCTTACATACACTGCAAGCGTAAACTACATGAACAGCACACCACCGAGCGATGATACTAGCATCAAACTACAGCTTACTGCGCCGCAAGGCTTTGCGTTTGTTCGAGACAGCGGAACACCTGGGTCGTCAACAATCGAACTGCCTGTAAGCCCTATCGCAACGGATGTGTATATGCAGCGCACAACCTCCACGCGGGTGCACCATGTAATCGCCCCAATCACCGCACGCCTGACAAAAAACGGCAAGCTAATTGATGTTTCCGACAACACACAGCGCACATCATTTGGTAGTGCTCCTGCCAACAACACAACTAAAGGTATTGAGCAGCAGTGCGCATTTGCTCCGGAAAATCGCGTCAAAACAATTCGCGATTTCACTATAGTAAAGGAAGGGCGAGCCAAGGTTCAAAGTTACAGCTCCAAACTGAGCATTGATTCACCGTACGGCGATTACACAACGCAAGTGGAAGCCACGTTTACTTCGTGTGCGCTTGAACTTGCTGTGATACGCAACGGTGGTAAGATGACAAAATTAATGGTCAACAATGCTGTTGATGCCCCTGCTGTAAACAGGTTCCATGTGTCTTCTGTACGCAAGAATGATATCTACACAGAAGCCGGAACAGTTTCCGATGGTATTGGTGCTTCCAATGATGATATTGCCCCGATGGAATCGCTCACCCCTGAGCCTGAAGGAAATGTTGCACGACTTGTTTTCAACTTCATGAAATCTACCGGAGTCGCACTGGGCAACTCTGCCCTGTCGTTTCAGAGTATTAACGCCGATGACGACACGTACATCCTGCGTATCTACTCTGATGAAATACTCAACAACATGCCAACGTTCACCGCAGATGAAAAGCAGGCTGCGCTCAGCAAGCTCAACCGCGGGCTAAACATCCTGAGTATGTCACCGGGTGAAATCGTAAGCATGGCAACCACAGCACAGTTGCAGGTTACAAACTCCGGCAGTACAATTATCTACAACCCAATTTCGCAACGTGCCTCGCTCTATGCTGAAACCACGAAGACCAATGAAGCGACAAAGATCATGCTTGAAAAGAACGGAGAATGGCTTTCTACAACAAAAGCTGTAGCCGGAAGCTCCGCGGTCACAACCAGAAGTGACATGCAAGCCACTGAACGCTCTGACGGCAGCGGCTATGATGTTAGCGGACATTTTTCTGCAGTGAGCGGTGGGGCAGGGGTGACCGAATATTCCCTGTACCACACCACAAAAAGCGGAACCGGCATTGGTGCAAAAAAGATCGTACGCGCAGTCTTTGATCAATAAAAAAGCAAAAATGATTCTGTATCTTTTTTTCATAAAACACTTGACGATCAGCGCGTAGGCACATATACATTTTCCCGCGCTGAGGAAATCAGCACAACACTGCGGGGATGTAGCTCAGTTGGATAGAGTACCTGGCTACGAACCAGTTGGTCGGGAGTTCGAATCTTCCCATCCCCGCCATGCTTATACAGCTGTCAGTTTTCACTGACAGCTTTTTTTTTGCTTCGAAAAGCTTATCTTTTTTCACACCGCAAGTGCCTCCCTTCAAATTGTATTCCCACTTATCCTTTTCTTCGTTCAGGTCTCATAACTCCTGTGACTGATTTTAAGACGAGAAAAATTGCAATAAAAAAAGGCTGCTCATATGAGCAGCCTTTTCTAACATCATGCAACAAATACACTGCAAATCGCAGCATATTATACTTTATAAACCTTCTGGACGAGCACGATCCCAGTTATGGATACTTTCAAGGTAACGGATAGAGCCACTGTGACCTTTAATAACCATTGAGTGGGTTACTGCGCCATTTCCTGTATACTGAACGCCACGAAGGAACGTACCGCCGGAAATACCGGTTGCAGCAAAGTAGACTTCATCACTACGTACGAGAGTATTAACAGTGTGGATTTCACGAAGATCAATACCAGCTTCGAGGATAGCTTCTTTTTCTACATAAGACTGCGGGTCAAGACGGGCAAAAATCTGTCCACCTACGCCTTTAATCGCACATGCAGCGATTACGCCTTCCGGTGTACCACCTGTTCCCATCATAACATCAACTTCACTTCTAGGATCAACAGCCATCAACGCGCCTGCAACATCACCATCAGTATGCAGCTGAATACGTGCACCAGCTTCACGAATTTTAGCAATAAGCTGTTCATGACGCGGTTTGTCGAGAACAAAAACAACAAGGTCATCAACATCTTTACCAAGCGCCTTGGCAATGTTGTTCAAGTTTTCTTTAACAGGAGCATCGATGTCAACAACGTCTTTTGCTGCCGGTGGTACAACAAGCTTCTGCATGTAGTAGCTTGGACCAGGGTTGTACATAGTCCCTGCCGGAGCAGTACCTACAACAGAAATTGCATTAGGACGACCATATGCAAGAAGGTTTGTACCTTCAACAGGGTCAACCGCAACATCTACTTGTGGTCCTTTACCCATGCCAAGCTTTTCACCATTGAAGAGCATAGGCGCATCATCTTTTTCACCCTCACCGATAATGACTGTGCCGGAAAGGTACAAATTATTAAAGGCGAAACGCATTGCATCAACGGCTGCACCGTCGCCCTCATTCTTCTTTCCCTTGCCGAGCCAGCGGCCGGATGCCAAAGCAGCTGCCTCTGTGACACGAACAAGGTCTAAAGCAAGGTTTCTATGGGCGGCTTCCATCGGGTCTCCTCCAAATATAAGTTGCTGATACACATTACTATAATGTGTGGCGGATTATTAGCTAAGCGCTTGAAACAACAAGACACTTGAAACTGCAAAAATAAAAATGCATCATTGTGCTCACTGGCACGTGATTATCTGCGGTCTATTTACCCCACTAGTCACGCACCATCAAGCATTTACCACGAAATAAAAAAAGGGAGACCGCTATAAAGCGATCTCCCTGACGTATACTATCAACCTACTGTAAATACCAGTAAGGTTTTCGCAGAATATTATTGTTTAGTATCAGTCTTTTTTTCTGGTGCAGTCTCTGGTTTAGCAGAATCTTTTTTTGCTTCTTCCGGCTTAGCTTTTTCAGCAGCAGGCTTTTCTTTTTCAACAGGCTTCGCTGGAGTTTCAAATGTCACAGACTCTTTATCCATAAGCGCTACTACTTCGGCTGTTGCATCTGCACTTTCATCATAGCTAAGTGCCTGTTCAATAGGAATAACCACCGCAACGCCATTTTCTTTGCGATACTGCTCAAGAACTTTCTGGAAAAGATCATTCAACTTGGTCACAACCATCTGCTGCTCAGCCGTCACGCGTTCCTGAATATTAGCAACCTGTGCTTGAATGTCAGTAACGGTGTCTTTGCTCTGTCCCTTGCTCTGCGCAGCCTGTTTCTGCAAGTCTTTAAACTCTTGCTGTACTTCTGCACTCACTTTTTCAAGATATGCCATGCCGTCTTTACCCGGTTTAGAATCTTGAAATACTTTTGCTGGATCAACAACTGCTACCTTTGGAGAAGAACCAGAAGGCATTTCCTGATTACATCCAACGAGCGCCAAACAAAGAACAGCTGCACATACTAAAACAATCTTTTTCATCGAGATCTCCGAAGGTTATTGATACCACATGCTTTTTTCGTATTGAAAACACACCAAGCACTTCGCCTGCAACGGCATAGTAAAAGTAAGGTACCTAGCGTATTTTCCCAAGGATTAATTGCATTTTTGCGGTCAGTTAGAGATATAATAATACGAAGTAGTAAAAAAACGGCTGTTACTTATTCAGCTATCCTGATGCCAGAAGTTCACTTGAATAACTCTGCCACTGGCCGCTTATGAATAGCTTCAACATTCTCTTCTATATAAGTCCCTCGAGGCAAAACGTACTGTACTGTTTTACGCAGGTACTCCAAAGGAATCGTATCTTTCTTCAAAACCATTTGGGCATCCGGTGTAATTACATAATGAGCATCAAAATTAACTGTAATTTTATGCAAACTGCCTTGAGGGGTTACGGTAACTATCAGAGCATCACCCCAATACACGCCCTCTTCAGTCACACGCAAGGAACTATGCATTGCAGGAATTTCTTGTTGCAGCAATTGCCGTATATGTTGCGTACCAAGCGCTGTCACAGCCTCATAATGAAGATTCACTACTTTTTGAGTTTGCACAGAATTTTTTGCAAAAGTCTGCATCGCCCTTACAAAAAATTTTAACACATGCTCATCTTGTCTATTTTCATCTTGTGGCCAGAATACTACGCCGTATAATTTATCATAAATCTTCCGCTGTGCTGTGGAGACAGCTTCTACAGCCATATCATTCACAATGCAACGTACTTCAAATCTTTTTTTGTCTTTATCATGTTTATACTGAACATTAAAAATATACGTAGTACTAGTAGAATCCAGCACCTTGCCATTTTCATACAAATATTGATTCAACGTAACCGCAGCACTGTTATCACCAGCCCAAGTCGGCTTAAGCTCACTAAATATCGAATAAGTTTTATATTTCGAAACACTGTTATCTTTTGCATAGTGCGCTACCATGGTAGTAGAAAATGCTTTTTTCAACGCATCCTTTGTAACAAAAGAGCCATCGTGAAACGTATCTGGTGCATAAAAAACTGTTTTTGGCACTGCTACAGTAATCGGTCTGCATGTAATCTTCTCTTGGGCAGCACTGGCAGCAAAAGATAATGATTGTAAGCAACACCATGTAACTACAAAAAAAAGCACGCCTATACTATTTTTCTTCATGGATATCCCCATAATTGCTGCAAGGCAGCACGTATATTACGAAAGAGTTAAGTAATGTTTTATAAGGGACAAAATACGCGATTCTACATCAGCATCACCATAGGCAGTACTTTTAAGCCCTACATATTGTGGCAAATCAACATCCCATAAAAAGGTCACAGCATTAGCTGAATCAACCATACACACAAGCTGCTTATCTCCTAAGAACACACCACTATTGGTAATAACAGCATTCGTATTTTGTTCACGCATATATGCAGCAAATAATTTTCTAATCAATCGAGGGTCACCATCAAGAGTTATAAAAAACCTGTTCTTAACGGTTGTTGAGTGATGAATGGCTGTCTTATTGTAATCAACCAAATCTTGTGCGGTGGAAGATACAGCATCAGCGATGTCTATATCTTGACTAGCCACTGCGCCCCATGCACGAGAGTGCTCACATTCTGTAACACCTTCACCCCCAGAGCTCGCTAGCTCGCAACATTCCGGCATTATCTTTTCTACAACCAATTGGTTGGGAATGAGCCGCACAACATATTCTTTTTCCGACACATCGTGATTAATTTGTACTTTTACGGTGTAAGTACGCACCAATGATCGTACTTCCTCAGAATTTTTTCGTATCGATTTCTTCTTCTGAATTTGTAAGACGTCATTGCCCACCCATTCCAGCTGCGAAAACGTAAACACAAAAAACTCTTCTTTTGTCTCTACGCTATTTTGATTATTCAACGCTGCTTCAAGACAGTTACGTATCGCATCCTTAATATGAGCTTCTGTAACGGGCTTCTCGTCTATAAAAACATCTGCAAATTGTACTACAAAAATCTGCGAAGGAGCTTTCGAAACAACAGCTGCTGTATGAGTTTCCAATGGAACTTGATGATGAACTCCACTGCACCCTGTCCACAAAAATAAGCATACGAGTAAAAGTACTCTGAAGATATTCCGCATATGTTCCTCTAAAAAATGTAGCATGTATTAGGCGAGTAATCTGACCACCATAAAAAGAATCAGGCGTCAACATCTTGCACTTATTGCACAATACATTCACACCTGTTTACAAAGCAAAAGGGTGAAGCATCCACTTCACCCTTTTGTTATATGCAACCAATTGTATTCGGAGCTAAAATTCTATCGACACCGAGCGTAACAGAAAAAGACGATAGTCATTTGCATCTCCAGCGTCAATTAACGGCTAATCCGCTAAAAAACGTGCAACCTCATGATTCATTGTTTCAAAATCCTTAGGCTTTACCCAGATAATTTCTTTATCTTTTCTGAACCATGTCAATTGTCGCTTTGCGTAAGCACGGGTATTTTTGAGCCACAATTTTTTACAATCTTCCAAAGACATCGCGCCCGTTATATACTGATACAGTTCTGCACAGCCAATACCTGACCATCCGAAAGAATCCGGATCATCATTTTTCTTGAGTGCTTCGCGAGCCTCTTCAATGGCTCCAGCTTCAATCATGAGGTCAATGCGTTTACCAAGTAGCGGAGTCAATTCATCGAGGCTGACATCAATACCCAACCTCACTCCTCGGAACGGGGTCGGCGTCATAGGCTGAGAATGCCACCAAGTAAACGTCTTACCTGTAGCTCTGTACACAGCAAGCGCACGGCAAATTCGCTGACTATCATTAAAGTGAATTTTCGCAGCATAGTCAGGATCAATTGCCTTCAAATCTTCATGCATCGGCGCAGATCCACGTTCCGCCATTTCTGCTTCGGCAACATCTGTATACGCCTGATCGATTCTTGGAATCTGTGCCAGACCTTCTAACAAAGCTTTTAAATAGAAACCAGTGCCACCTACCAGCATCGGCAACAAGCCTTCTGCACGCGTTTGATGGATTGCATCTGTAGCCATATCCATAAATTTGCCCACATCAATTTTATCTTCGGTTCGCAAAAAACCATAAAGCTTATGTGGACAGAACTGCTGTTCCTCTGCTGTAGGCTGTGCAGTAATTATGGGAAAGTCTTGATACACCTGACGGGAATCTAAATTAATAACACCGCCATTAAAGGTACGGCAAAGATTGAAGGATGCAGCAGTTTTTCCTGCACCGGTAGGTCCAACCAGACAGACGATAGGAATTTTTTTCGACATATATTTAGTTCAACGGGTATGGATACCCATATTTTTCACGCAGCTTGCGATATACATTATTCGGCACAAGCCCCTTTATATCGCCACCCAGCTTACCGGCTGCTTTGACAATAGTAGAACTGATGTACAGCCACTGATAATCTGTCATTAAGAACACAGTTTGAATATGTTTTTTGAGCTTACGGTTCATCAATGCAAGCTGAAATTCATATTCAAAATCTGAAACAGCACGCAGTCCGCGCAAGACAACATGCGCCCCGCGGCGTTCTGCATATTCCACAAGCAAGCCCGAGAAAGGCTCTACTGTAACCTGCGGGATATCTTTAAAGACTTCTTCTGCCATTGCCACACGTTCAGTAATTGTAAACAACGGTGACTTAGGAGTATCGTTAGCCACCGCAACAATTACATGATCAAAAATTTCGCAACCACGTTTAATAAGACTCACATGCCCCATGGTCATAGGATCAAATGTGCCCGGATAAACGGCTACTCGCTCTCCTCTGTTGTCCATAGCAGAATCCTTGTCTGTCCATATGCTCTATTAGCAATAAGTTCGAGTTCAGCATGATCTGCTTCAGGTGGTAAAGCGAGTTTAGACTCAACCTCAGCGCAGATAATACCGCCCTCTGCCAACCAGCCGTTTCTAAGCACAGCTTTCATAGCAGGAGTTAAAAAATTCTTTCCATACGGAGGATCAATAAAAATCACATCAAACGGCTCTGCTGCCCTGCGTGAAATTATTTTAAACAAATCTTCTGCCATTACACGGTATCGATCATGTGGAATTTTTATTTTTTCCGCATTTTCAGTAATCAATTTTGCAGCAGTTTTGTTCATTTCAACAAGCCATGCCTGCTCCGCACCACGGCTCAATGCTTCAAAAGCCAAAGAGCCACTACCAGCGAATAAATCCAAAACACGGCACTCAGGCCAATACACTCCGCGCGCTTCAAGCATGGAAAATACCGCCTGACGCACCTTGGATGTTGCCGGACGATACCCCGGAGCACTGGTTGTTTTGAGTACGCGACCGCGGTACTCACCTGCAATAATGCGCATAACTACATAATATCCTTACACTACCCTAAAATCTTAGCAGAAGGGTATATTTACTTTTTCTTTCTTGCCATACTATAACCAACAATTGCTAACCGATACAGAAACAATTGCTAACCGATACAGAAACAATTGCGCGTATTCACGTAGACTACACGTTGCGAAACCAATTTCCAAGTCTGATGAATAACAATTCTCCAGAGCTAGTTACGGAGCGACTATGAGCACAGCTAAACAATATGTAATTGATTCTTTGTCCACGCAAGAATCATGGCGACTTTTCCGCATTATGTCTGAAATTGTAGACGGAATTGAAAACTTAAGCGACATAACAAACTGCGTATCCATTTTTGGCTCTGCACGTACCCCGTCAGACCACCCTATGTATCAGGAAGCCGAAGAAATTGCACGGCTCCTTTGCGAGGCAGGTTACGGCGTTATCACCGGTGGCGGACCGGGGATTATGGAAGCTGGCAACAAAGGCGCACAAGAGGCAAATGGTACCTCTGTCGGACTGTGCATCCAGTTGCCAATGGAACAGGGCTCCAATCCATTTATAGATGTTCAATGTAATTTCAAGTACTTTTTTGTGCGCAAACTCATGTTCATTAAATATGCTCTGGCGTACGTGGTCATGCCGGGTGGTTTTGGAACATTGGATGAGCTGACAGAAGCATTTGTTCTGCGGCAGACGAACAAAATCAAACCATTCCCGATTATTTTGTACAAAAGCGAATTCTGGAACGGATTATTAGACTGGACACGCGACCAAATGGTTGCTGCTGGCTATATCGGCGAAGACGAGCTAGATGCAATGGTTGTGCTAGATTCTCCTGAAGAGGTTGTTCAATACATCATGGATCATTCTCCAAGTCTCCAAGGGTAACGCATGACAACCAAACGCGAATTAGAACACTGCTACGCTACGCTGACAGCCCTGCCTGAAGGTTGGTCAAGCTGGGATGACTTAATGCACATAGCGATGGAAGAAGCTCAAAAAGCCAAAGCCATAGGTGAAGTGCCAGTGGGAGCTTTGCTGGTTGCCCCCGATGGAACTATCGTCGCCAAAGCATATAATAGAACAATCACCGACCATGACCCGACTGCGCATGCAGAAATTCTTGCACTTCGCGCAGCAGGCAAGCAGCTTAAAAATTATCGCACAGAAGATTTAGTCTTAGTTGTAACGCTTGAGCCTTGTCTCATGTGCAGTGGAGCGTTAGTCCACGCCCGCATTCGAGGAGTAGTGTACGGTGCTCCAGACCATAAAACAGGAGCACTCGATTCGCAGTTAAACAGCTTTGATCTACCGCTACACAACCACGCAATCTGGCACCGTTCCGGCGTGTTACAAAAAGAATGTAGCAACATGCTTTCTGCTTTTTTCAAAAAACGCAGAAAAGAAATCAAAGCGGCCAAACAAACCCAAGCGGCAAGCAGCAATAATTAAACACAATTATTATCGCCAACATCTTGCAATACTGAATAAAATCACATAAACAACATTCACGGAGAGGTAGCGAAGTCCGGCTGTAACGCACACGACTCGAAATCGTGCTTAGGTCTCAAAGCCTAACGAGGGTTCGAATCCCTCTCTCTCCGCCAGAAGATTGCTAAATAAAAGGACTTCTCTTTAAAAAGAGAAGTCCTTTTTTCGTATAAATTTGGTTCGAATAAGTTTTGCGGTTCGATTTGTGGTTCGATTTTGCAAAAAACTTTTTATTCTCTTCCCTTCTTCACCTGCTCCGGCGGTGTTCCCCAATCTATGACTTTCGGAAAGCCCTTTTGGTGATTTATGTTCCGCAAGAACGTGCGGTATGCCCGCCATTCTTGTTGGTTTTCAACAGTTAATGGCGAATCGTTGCCGATTGTCCAGTCGCATTCCAACAGGAGCTGTTTACAGCGGGCTTGAGCGCGGCGAGTGAGTTCGGCGGAGTATGCAGGTTCGGGGATGGGACGCAACTCCTGTTGTTCAATAAAACCGTCCTCATGCTGAACCAGCCCTACAGTGTGCGCCATATGCAATGAATCTGTAGGAATAGCAGCAGTAGCATATACAGGGGTCAAATCCGAATAAAACGCCGCACGGCGTAGGCTCACAGGCTCCCCGTCAGTTTTCACATAATATAAAATGTTCATATCAGCCCTTTATATATATGTCCGAGAAATTGATAACGGATTATCTACAACAGTAAAACCTAAGTTTGCATTTTCAAGCGGAGTTTTTGAAAGCGAGATTGAAGGGATTGACGAAAATTCAGATGAACTAGACTCAGATTTAGAATTTGTTCTATCAAGCATAGACAGCTCAGATAGTTGTATTTCTGTTAAATAGAAATTTTCAGCACTGACGTTCCGCAACGAACCTGTGGCTTCAACGCTAAAAATATGACGAGCTGACCATGTATACCCTGCTTGATACCCAATTTCGAGTAAAATACCTGTTTCATGCCCTGCCACATTCTCTATCGCACGCCCCTTAGATGTTGTAAATGCTCGAAGCAGCGTACCTGCTAAGTCAAACTCTAGTAGATATGACGGAGAACTATTAAACACCACATAAACTTTATTTCGCACAACATAGACGCTAGTGTAAGATTCTTGAGCCGCATAAAATTTATCTATTCCTGCAAACGCAAATGTTAACAGCTTAATAGTTCGCCCACTTGATGCGTCAAACATCGCAAAAACAACTTCATGTTCGTCATCTGACTCTACACCTCCTGCACAATATACCGTAGAAGGAGTACTACAGACACCGCCAAAACGGACAGCGTTTGAATCAATAAACACATCTTTTGCATTCCGATATGCACCATGCTGATTTGTCATAGCAATTGTAACTCGCGAACTCGGCGCAGCGCCGCCGCTAGTTGATGTGTGTATAATATAGCCCTGTTGCTTGAAAATATACGGAAGAACTGCATGCGATATATACTCACCGGTAACTTTATTAACTCTATAAATTGCAGGAAACCAATAGTCATCACTTCGTCTTATAGCTCCTTTAATATAAAGATATCCTCCCGTTACCCACGCTCTTTGCGCCGATAGCCTACTCTTTTTCAACCAGTTCATCGTCTTTTTTATTGTGTTAAAACTAAAGAGATAGTGAACTTTTGATGATGACTTATATCCCTCACAAATCAAATTATCCCCATCTGCACAGCTTGCAGAAATTCGAAAATCATTATCCCCTGAACCTGTTGTAAAATCCAAACAAAACGTAGGGTCGCCTGTATGAACATCGAATCCATACAACTTTCTGTCTATTGAATCAGATTGTACGTACCCCCAACACAGTAGACTTGATTTTATCGAGTAAACACCATTAAAGACATTGGGAGTACCACCTAGCGCAGGAGCAGACATAACAAATGATGACTTCTCATTCGTCTTAAAATTAACCGTAGACCAACCTGACCAGCCGCGAACCTTATCGTACACGCGGACTTCGAGCACAAAATCTTTCAAGCGCTCCAAAAACGGCAACTTTTCATCAAGCAGGTTTGTGGTGATTGTTTTGTGTACAATTTCAGTGTCACCAAACTTGACGCGATACTCTGTTTTCGTATGTTGTGCAGGCTGGCTAGGGTCTACAACAATGGGCTTTAAACGCATCCGCATGGTTGCACCTGAGTAGGCTTGACCTTCCAACGGTTCCAAAGTTTCCGGTGGCGCAACAAACTGCAACACATCGCCTGTAACGACCTTCAGCGGTGCAGCAACGCGGGACACAGCACCCTTGTTGCTTTTCTGTTCACAAAACGGATAGTACGTTGTGTTTGTGTTTAGGTAATGAAGATGCAACTCATGAGAAAGCCCGTTGTTTTCATCCGTGACAACTTCTGTATGACGGGGATACACAACATCGGTTCCTTCTGGGTCTGAACACATCCAGAAGGTTGTGGCGGCTAACGTATCAGCAGAGTACGCCATGCGTGCAGGATGCACTTTCAAGCTGCCACCATTGATGGTTGCGCCATATGCTGGCGAAGCCCACTCCGGTGGTGCAACTTGGCAAACATCAGTGTTCGGCACTAGTCCGGCAGCGGTTTCTAAAATTGCTGTGCTTTCTCTGGTAATGCGTAAAACCTGCGCGTCTCCTTCATCATGAACCCGCGTAAACTCTTCATTCCCCGCTGCGTGAACACGTTCCTTCTCAACAAGCGCTGCCTGATGCGCCACCTCTGCCTGCCGTGCAGATTCTTTTGCTTTTGTTGCAGAAGCAGCGGCAGCCGTGGCAGAACCTCGTGCATCGCCGGTCGCAGCGTTCACATTACGCAAAATGTCTACGATGTTAAGCACAATCCCTTTGTCTGTACCCGCCGGATACGTAACAGCGCGATCTGCCCGTTCTGCAAGCTGCTGAATCATCATAACGATTCTATCCAGCGCGCGGTTCAACGCACCTTCAGGGAGAATACCATTCGATGGAATCTCTAAAAGCTGCACAAAATCAATCAAACGCAGCACCGTTACGCGGGTTCCACTTGCCGGAGCGTTCGTAAGCTTCACCTTGCCGCCGGAAGCATTGCCAGCACCAGTAACGGTGTAATCTGTGTTCAGCGTTTTACGTATTGTGTCATACAAAACAACAAGATCGGCAGCATCATAGAACACAAAGGGAACCTGAATATCACCGCCGGAGTACAACACCGTCACCGCGTTTTTGTTTGTCTCTAACATACTGCCCCTCTATTGATGTTGTGGAATTGCATAATTAAAAATAGTGCCTTCACCCTCTTCACGCTGCTCCATCCCTTTTTTGAATCTACGAGCAACCTGTGACACCGGAATTTTTGTTGCGTATGACCCCAAATGAAACAACGACCACAGCATACGCTCGGTTTGTTTTTCGTCCGGATTTTCAAAAAAGTCCCAGCCTGTCCGCAAGGCGCGTTGAGCAAGAACTAACCCTGTCCCTGCTGGCATTCTGTCCGCATCAAACGCAGAGAAAACTGACGAAACTAACGGGATGCCTGCAAACTGGTACATGGCAACGCCAGCTCCCATGTCCAGCATAAACTCAACTACCTGTTCATCGTCGTCAAGATCCGGCGCATCGCCCCACAACAGAGCAAAGGCAAGCTGCATAGCGATAGGTGGAAAAATTTGATCGTACAGAACATACTTTGCGTACTCCACCTTGCTCATCTTTCCATCTCTCATGGCTCGGTAATGATGTCGCTGCCGCGCACCGAAGGTTCGCACAGTGAATGTCTGAAACATGGAGAGCATACGCATAGCGCCCTTGTGTCGCTGCCACATGGTTTGATCGATAGCTTGAGAGGATGGCTGAGATTTGCGGATGATATCATCGGCAAATAAAACAGCTTCTTCTGGACTCTTGCCTCGTCGCATGGCTTTTTCATATGCAGAAACCCAGAGCACGTATGTTGTTGCCATGTCCGCCATACGGATAGGCCAGAAACCGAGATCAACAGCGTCCTGATGACTCAACTCTTTACCGAACACCTCAATCGTTCGTACATCCATGCGAAATTTATTCGCCATGTCGGACAATTCCCTGTCCATCGATGTAGAACGGTCTCGCATGTACGGTGAAACTTCATGAATCCACTGCATCTGTTTGCGCGGGCTATGCGACATGACCGTTTTCAATCCCTTGCAGAACTCCTTCATGCCGATGTCATGCACGCCACCGGGCAGAGAAAATATCTGCTTTGCAGCTACACCAAGATTCCAGCCTAAAATAAACGGCGTTGCAGCAGTTCGCAGATTTTCCCCAACACGCTGCCAAACATCCCGCACGGGCTGTTCAGGTCTGGCAATAGCTTTTAGGTGTCCACGCACAGCGTTGTAGGCTGCTTCACCCATCACTTCTTTAAAAGCTTTTTCCCACTTTTGATGCTTGGTAACTCTGTCGGCAAAACGTAGCGCTTCAGCGTGTGTCATGTAGTGAATGGTTTCGTACATGTGTTCAACAGCTACGTTAACAGACAGCTTTAACGGAAAGCCCGGAGCTTTGTTTTTACGTCCCTGCGTAAAACCGGAGCGTGCAGCCGGTGTCTGGTTAATCGCTTCGGAACGGGACATCAGTTCGTCCAGTTCTGTGTACTGCTTTACAAAATGCGTTTGCGGCAGCGTGTTGTCATAAATTGCAGGAAAATATCCGCCTGCATATTTTTTCACAACACCACCGCGCTCGATGCCGAAAGGCTGCGCTTCTATCTTGGTCATGTGAAAACCGTTCATTGTTTTGTGAACAGCATCAAGTTCAGGATACAAGCTGTCGATGGCATCCCAGATTTCTTGGATTGCATCCCAATCTTTATGATTAAACATGCTTTTCAAATACGCGAGGGTCTGCCCCTCTTTTAGCTCAGGATATCCGGCAAACACGCGCTCCATGTTGGATTTAGTGCCTGTATGCAACATAAGCCCAAGAATCGCGTCACCTGTCCACTTGCGCCCGTCCTGCTGCATAATTTCTGGAACAACCAACTCAAGGTATTCTTGACCTTCAAGGGTTGCGTTTGCCCCCTCGCCAATCTGCTTGCGTAGTTCATCTGTTAAGCGGATGCGGGAAAAAGATTTACCGTGCTGCTTTTCAAGTCTGCTGACAGTCTTACGCAGGTGCACCAGTGCAGGTCCAACCCTGCGCTCCATTTCCGCCCACTTTCGACTTTTTTCATTTTGAGCGGCAACAAGCAGATCAAAAATCAACCGTACGTTTGCACCACGTTCGCCATTTTTCCCCGTATCGGTCACAGCATCAAATGTTGCTAACAGATATTGCAACGTATCAAGCGAAGCAAAAATGCTGTCCTTCATATCCATAAATTTTCGCTTGAACGTACCTTTCTGATGTAATTTGCGTGCATTTTTTTGCGCGCCCTCTGTGCACGCTTCTGCTGCATTATCAATCCGTTCCTTTGATACCGCCTTGCTCTCTTTGCGGGACTCTCGCCCTCTGTGGTTTAAAAACTGGATTAAATCGTTTACAGCGCGTAGCTGATCCACGGTCAAATCTTTCCAGTTCACCTGCTCTGTTCCATCCACAAGCCACTCAGGGAACGAAGGCGGCATATCGTTTATGTCCTTTTCGGATTCCAGCAACGTACGCAAGCTGGACATATCAGCAGGGTTTTGTGGTTCTAAGGACTTGCCGCCCATGCCAAAGCGTTGCACAAGAGCGCGGATATGATCGCGGTAGTGAAAATCCAAGCCGGACTTATTTTTTGCAAACTTTTTAGCGCGGTTGACAATTTTTTTTGTCTCCTCACGCACACGGATAGCTTCACCGATCATCTCAAAAGCATCGCGTAGCTTTTCAAGATGAAATGCTTCTGCGTTATCGTTCTTCTTCCTTGCCGCTTCTTCACGCAGCTTGCTATGCTTTCGCATGGTGTGTTGGTGTATATCGTAACGAGTTGCCTTTCGAATTACTGTTGCACCTATCTGCTCTTTTACATAGCGACGAATATATTCGCGAGTGCTGTACGTTCTACTGCGAGTGCGTTTCGAAAGTTCAGCATTACGTTTTTCAAGATATCTACCAAACGCTTCGCTAGCCAAAACAAGCTCTTCCGGGTTCACCTGTGCTTCTTCGGCTGCGAACAGTTCATCAGCAAGCTGCTGTATGCGCTCTGTTCTTCGTGGAGCATCAACAAAAGCATCCACCATGTGGCCAGCTTCATCGTATCCAAGTTCACTGGCAATATCGTCTGCCATTTGCCCGTTCTTTTTAATCAGCCCCCTATGCTTCTTGTGAATGTCGGCAACTGTATCCTTTCCGTAATATTCCAGCATATATGCTTCATCTAAGCCGGAACCTTTCGTAATAGACATAATTTGATGGTACACTGGCTCATTATCTACAATCGCCCGAGCTTCTTTTTTTGCCGCATTCTTTCGCTTTTTCCGGTCACGCAAAGTTACTCTATCCACGGCGGCAATTGCTAACCGCTCGGTTTCTGACAACTCACGTCCCAGAAAGGCTCTGTCTACGTCGTTCGCTTCTGTAAGTTCGTTAAGTCGCACCCTTTCTTTTTTCACCATCTCATTGATATACAGTGCTTCTCTTACCTGTTCACTTGTGGCAAGCATCCGGTCGAACACATCACGCACGTCGTTGTTCAAATCTACATGCAGCAGTTTGACGTTTTTATAGATAGAAAGAAGCCAGTCGCGGAACCGCTTAAACACTTGAGCCAACTCTAACGAAGGCGCTTTGCCCTCGCGCAAGTACGCTTCAAAACCACGGGCAAATTTTTCATGATGCTCTGTTGCGATGGCATCACCATCATTCAACTTCATCCATTTTCGCAGCGTTTCCATATCCTTCTGCAACTGTGCCGGAACATCCGCCGGAGTTTCAGCCTCAACAACCTGCACAAGTGTTGCTTTTTCCTCGTCGTACTTTACGTCATTTTGATACAAAGCTTCGTCAAAATCACGATCAATGGTTCCCGTGCGGAACGCTTCTTCTTTATTTTCCCAATCTGGAATAATTTTTTTGTACGGCACACCCTGTGGATTGATAGCAGCCACAGAATTTTCAAGCCCGGCGTTCAACGCTTCACCTAGCATCTCCTGCTCTGCTGCGATATCCGCAAGCTTTGGTGATGAAAGATTTTGATCGAACACCTGCTTCTGCCCTGTCATGCGGGAGAGTTCAGCAAGGAAAACATGGGCGCATTCGTGCACAAATGTAGAGCTGTCCGCTGATGAACCAAGCTTGATTAAGTAGTTGTTATCAGGCAGAAACGATAACGAGCCGCGCTGCCCTTGCTTGAGTTTGGTTTTGACTTCGCTTTGGGCATTGGGTACACTATTTTCGTAGTCGAATTGTAGGGGCGAAGTGCTCTCGATATTCCCCTCAAGGCTGGCCGTTTGGGACACTCCAAGCTCGGCCCCAACCTCTCCCACATGCATACGACGCAAAAAATCTACCCCGTCTAACCCGTAGGTGCTGTAACTTTTTGCAAAGGCATGAGGAATTGCCGCCATCACCTTGGCGTTATCTTCATGTACTCCCTGCCCGACAAGCCCTTCTACTATCCTGCTGCGTTCTGCATCCAGAGCAGATTCAAGCTCCATATCCGGCTCGTACTGAGCAATCGTGCGCCGTGCTTCTTCGTTTATATCTAGCTGCAAACTTTCCGCTTCGGACATGGCAAGCGGGTTTGCTTTCATATGCGGGATAAGCATGTCACGCTCTTGCTTTGTGCAGTTCTGCATAAGCGTAGGTATAGACAAAGACATAACAGAGCCTTGCTGTAAGGCTTTCCCAAAGTCTTCAGGGGAGACTTCCAAACGGCTTAACACGTCTTCAACTGTACCTATGTCCTGCCCTTCCTCAATTCCTTCTTGAAAGAGCATGGCGAACTGCCCGGCATCAATAAATTGCTCACCAAAATTTTCACCAGTTTCATCTTCTACAGCAGTAAAAACGCTGTTAACGAATCCGCCAAAAGCCTCCGGTGAACGCTCCGCAAGCTTACTTTCAGAAACAGTTTCAGAAAGAGCAGCGAGTCGTGCCGCGTTTTCACCAGCTTCATTTATTAGTTGTAATTTTCCTTCTACGCGCTTGATTGTTTTAGGGATGCCTCCGGTGGTTGCTACCCCAACCATTCCTGCACCGAGCATCACCTCAACATTTTTTAAGCTGTCAACAACACGATCAATAATCTGAGGTGTGGACTCTCCTTTAGTTATGCCTGTAATCACTGCCTGCGCTGGCTCTTCTAAATATTCTGTAAATCCTTCTGTAGCACCACCTGCCAGCCTTCTTGCAAAGTTATGAGCTACAGTTTCCTTCGGCATCTTCTTCAACAGCTTGTCAAAGCCGATGGCGTTTAACACGCTGGCAACGCAGCCCATCGCAATACCCGCTGCGAGTGCTTTATCTTGACTTATGCCATCCTGTTGCAACTCTTCGGAAAGCGAAGCACCTTCTAACCCGCCGCCCGTGAGTCCTGCCACAACAGACCCGCCACCTGTTAGCAAAGCACTGCCGATACTTAACGCCATAGAAGGAGCCATTTCGCCCACTTGAGTAACTAAGTAGCCCATATCAGTAACCAGACCTAGATTATCCAAAAGCCGTTTTCGATACTCTTCTGGTATTTCGAGTGCTTTAGAGGAAAGTGTCTGCTCATTCGCCTGAATAAGCCCTCTTCCCATATCCCGTATTTCACCGAACACGGTTTGCCCAAAAAGCTTTTTATGCATTTTATCCACGCCAAAAAGCTCAAGCTTCTTTGTTTCTGCATAGTCCAAGGAGTCTGCCAGAAAAACACCAAGCTCAGTTGCTCCTTTGGCTACAGCAAAAGGGAAGCGTTTCATTTCACGCCATGCAGCACAATCCTGCTCGATCTTAGCCAGCGTCTCCACATCATCATGCGCCAACGCGGCATTCTCAGGGTCAGCGATAAAACGCATAGTTCCAGCACCGCCAACCCAAGAAAGATGACGCTGCAAACGCTCTGCTTCCGCCTTGCCGGAAACTTCCGCATGGAACTCTTCAACAAGTTCCGGTGACAAACCTTGCTGTTTTGCAAGTCTTCTGGAATCTGCAACAACGTCAGGATTACGACCGGAAACCTCTTGCAGAACACGGGCAACAGGCGGCACTTGTTCCGCTACAGAAAAGTCAAATTCTCCCTCTAAAGTATTCCCAGCAGAAGGTTTTGAAAGGCTGAAAGAAGTATCGTTAGGGTCAGCAACGGAGAAATCAAATATATCGCTCGGATTCATGGTACTTCCTTTATCCTTTTGTCCGGTACACACGCAAAACATTGGCAGGTGTCACAGAAATGCCTTTTTTTAAAAACTCACCTAAAATTATTTCTAAATCTGCCGGAGGAACGGTGCTAAACACAGGTGCAAACGCCCTGTATACTTCCCGCGTTGCTTTCTCGCCTTTAAATCTTGGCTTTTGGCTGGCAGGGGCAGAAAATTTGTAATTTAGCGCTGTCATGAGCGTTTTTAAGGCAGGCTTATGCTCGTCCAACACATCAGGGAACCACTGATCGGCTTTATTTTCTGCCACAGCCTCGGCAAACGTCATCCCTTTATCACTGCCAAACATGCCAGCATCAGGCACTATGCCATCCCTTTCCATCTGACGTTTAAAGGCGAGATTCGTTGCCATCTCTTCTTTAAGGCTCTGCGGGTTACGTTGAGCAAAAAACACTCTGTACGCAGCACGAACGGCATTAAATTCCTTCATTTTTTTAGGGTTATTCATTTTCTTTATGTAACCCAACTCAGCAAGTACGCGGTTTTCTTTGTCGATGGTCAGCTTAGGCACTTCACCTTTTTGAAATTTAGAGAACCTGTCTTCAAGCGTAAGCTGATCTTTACGAGAAATCCCCGCATAGTTGGTTCTCAAATCTTCAAGCGATGTAATTTCTTTGTTGAGGATGCCCTTTTCCAGCTTTGCCATTTTTTCGTAGTCCGTCAGACCGGATGGATTCAAAATTTCGTTAGCCTGTGCTGTCAGTTCTCTTTTTAATTCCGGCGGCGCGGAATCGATGATCGATACTAGCTTTTCAGAAGCCGCGCCCCTGTTCTCAGGGTCAACCTCAACAGCCTGAACCTGCGCCACAAGCGCCTTTTTTTGCTCTGCCTTGGCAGCAGCAACAGACGTTTGTTCCTCTGCAAAACGCATCTTCAAGCGTGTTACCAACTTGTCATGCAGTTCCGGCTGATCGGCGTACTTTTCATGCACAGAGTCCAAGTTTTCCTTCAAACTCTTGCCGTTGCCGGAAAGCTCGTTAGCTAACGTGATACTTTGTGCAGTTGATTGCTTATCTTTATGTTTTTCCACATACACAGCTTTCATGCTGTCGCTTACGCCGTATTCTTGTGAACGCTTTAACGCCTCTTCCGGTGCAAGCTCATACAAAGATGACCACGCTTTTTCTAACAAACCTGCAACGTTTACCTTTAAAAACGCTTCACGGTCAGCCGCCTGCACAGCACCGGAAGAAACAGCATGGTCAAAGGTCTGAACCAGCTTTGCACGGAGAGCAGCAACGTCATATGGAGCATCAACAGCTTCTTTTGCAATCACCGCCATTGCGTTGTTAAATGTGTTCTGTGCTGAAGCTATGCGCCCTTTATGCTCTGCAAAGGCATGAAACTGGCTCTTTTTACCAACCACCCCACCACGGTACTGTTCAAACGCACGGGCAGCTCGAGGAGACAGACCGGAATAAATTTCATTCCATGTTGTTTCCTCGTCTTCCTGATATTTTTTCACCAGCCCTTTTGTTGCATCCCCTTGCAACTGTGCAGACTCAGTTTCAAAAGCTAAGTTAAATTCATCATATTTTGTACGTGCTGCAAGAAACTGGTCGTTGTCCTGCCGCACCTGCTCTTTTTGCGCTATCTGCTGCACCATCTGCCCCATAGCAGCCACGCCTTGCCCCATAGCAGAACCTTGCTGAAGCGTAGTTACAGGAGTATCGCTAAGTTGAACGACTCGTGTTGATGTTGGAATTTTTACCATGTCACACCTACCGCAACAAAGAATGCACGCCGCTTCCTGCCTGCGCTAGCCCGTTAAACAGTGAAGCGGTGCTGTTTGCTTTTGCCTGATTTTTGTACGCTGTGCCCTTTGCTTGACCACCGTAGTAAACCTGCATTGCGTCCATCTCCATATCCACCATAGTTTCCGCCAGCACATCCGACGGTGTACCGCCATCATCCAGCTGCACACCGCTTGCACCGTAGTTAGCTTTTTGTGTACTCATCAGTTTGCGGTACTGGTCTTTTGTAGATGCAGCATTAAACGCACCGACTTTTTCAGAGTAGTCAGCTTGCACTTCCGCCATATCGTTCTGGCTTTTCATAGACATAGCTGTACCACCTAAACCTGCAAGCATTCCGACAGTGCCAAGTGCCTGCATAGCAGAAAATGCCCCACCAACACCAAACAACCCCGCTGTCGCAGCCGTTCCCGCGGTTGCACTCGTTGCTGCAACCGCTGCTGTTCCCAACATCATAGATGCCATCTCTACCCCTCCTGCCCCAACTCGATACGGGCGTATAAAAATCGATCTTTCAAATTATCACCCGTTGCCCGGCACAGCCCTTCGCACTCAAATCCAAGATGCTCGATAAAGCGAACAGCACGCGTATCATCTGGATTCACAAGCGTTTCAAACCGCACAACACCACGACGAATTGCCCGTTTGATGTATGCCCGAACAACTCGCAGCACGAGTAAAGGAAATCGCTCCACAAGCGGACTTGTCAGCAAAAAGACCAGGCAGGTTTTACCCAGCACAAAGCCGCCAACGCTTGCGACAATCTGCCCCTCGTCCGTTAGGATTGTTGAAGCTTCAGGAGTAAGTGCAAGCTGCTGCCCATGCTCACGCAAATTCACATTTTCAAGATTTTCAAGATCGGTTGCGCGTAGTTCTATGTCCAAAATGTCCTCTGCACGAAAGCGTCTGATCGTCGGCATTATGCAGTCACCTCCACCTGTCGGATTAGCGCTAACAGGCTAAACGGCAGCGGGTCGCTACCGAACACAGAAACCGTGGGGTTGCTATCCCACCCTGTACCAACAGAAGGAAGTTCCAGATCGCCCGTAAACGGTTGAACGGGCTTTTCCATAGCTTTGTTAACATTTCGCAAGAAGATGTCTTTTTCTGTATCATCGCCAATTTTGTAGTGCATACCTACAGACTTGTAGGTTCGGATGGTAACTTTAGACATTCGTTTGATAACTCCTTGCCCTGTGCCTAGAGGACTGCCCCCTTCAGGCTGCAACGGTGTCACCCGGTATTCGTATCCAAGCCCCACAACAACGGTGTCAGCAGGAAAGTCCAGATCGATACGCCCGTTCTGTACCACTTTCTCCTTCTGTACACCGCCATCTGCCAGCACTTGCACCGTCATACCGTTAAGATGGTCAAGACCGGACACGCTGGAAAGCTTAGAGCCTTGGTACGAAAGTCCGCTATCCACGAAAAAACAATCTGCATCGTCCAGATTATCGCCCTGCCACGGGTTCGCCATCTGCTCCATGCACACCTTGCCGTTACGCTCCACAGCAAGCCATATTTCTGTGTAGTCTTCCGCACTGTTAGCACACACGGAAAGTACCGTGCCTTGTGTTGTATGCCGATGCCACGCGTAGACTTGCTGGTCGCGCAGGTACGTCATGGCTGCCAAGGTTCCATCATCAAGCACGCACCAGACAATCGAGTCCGGGTCTTGCTGCCAAGCAAGCTGTTTTACTTGTGGTCTCAGCAAATGTTCAGACAACAAAGAGGCTTCCAACGGCACAAAACCGTCCTGCTCAAGGTTGTAGATAAATTCTCGCAATTTTTTACGGTCACGCGACATAAAAAGAACAGCGGAGCCAATCAGCATAGGCGGAACATGAGCCGCACACCCTACGTTGCTGTACCGTGTTGCCTGCACATTTGTCGGTGAGATAGATTCATTTCCACCGCTTAACGTCCACTCCCCGCCGCTGGTAAGGCACACAAGATTTCTCGCAGCCACCAACCCCCGAATTTGGTTTACTTGGTCAGAATCAAGGCTGAACCCTGCGCCGGAATCATCTTCCTTTGCTTCCCCGCCCATTTCTAAAAAGTTACCAGTTGCAGAGAACCACAACTTTTGCGGATGATTCGGGCAACCTGTCCACCAAGTGCGCTGCTGATGCAAGTTAACCCGCGCAGGCCAGTTGCTATGAGTCCACTCTTCGGGCTGATTTAAAAATTCACATGGAACTAGCGTAAATACATCGGGTCCATGCCGAACAAGCTTTTGTGGAAGATACTTTGCATGACAGATAAACAGCACATCCGCAGACTGAGCAAAGCCAAGTTCATGCACCTCATCAGCAGAGTACGGCAGGGAAACTTCCAGCGGCTTGCCATCATCTCGCATAATTTGCCCACCATCGCGCCAGAAACGCACATATCTTGCACCAAACTCAAGGACATACGTTTGGATATCGTTGAACGAAAAATCTTTCAGTAACGGCTTTGTGTTGCCTGCTTTGATGTGTCCACGAAATCGTGTGCCCATGCGTCTTGTCACGCCGCCATGCGGCCACACAATCACGTTCTGTAATTCTTCACAGGCGTTCGCCCGTTTCTGTAGATCAACATGACCGGCTAGACGCGGGGACCACTCACCAGCCGTAAAATTTGTTTGGATCAGTCTAACTTCTGGCATAGCGTCTCCTGCCTAGCTTAGCTTCTTTCCACCGATGGTTACGGATATCTTTAGGTGTTCGCTCGACAGTTGACGTATGGATTGCGCGTTTCAACGCTTCCTGCGCCTTAAGGGTCAAGCTGTCTGCAAGGGATTTTTTTGTACTGATCGGCAGCGCGATACGTGAAGCCAGTTCGTACACAAGAGCATCTTCAAGCGCCGCATCAAACAATGTTGAATCAGTAGAAACGTACTTGATTGACAGGCTTTGCTCGTTCGAGAGAATCAAACCACTTTCAATGGAGTACGTCGTTTCTGGATAGACAGAAACGAGCGTTGCATAATCTACAGGCAGCACATGAGCGAATTTGAATTCCCATGCAGGAGTCTCTTCGCTGATGTTGAGTTTTTCGCGTTTTAAGCAGCACGGCCAAGGATGAGCACGCAGCACAGCGTTTCGCGCAGGCTCCCAATTTAACTTTACATGCGTGGAGTACACAGAGCCATCGTCCATAGCTGCAATCACAGGCGCGTTCACTTCGCCAAGTGCTCTGTTAACAATACTAAGAGTAGTGGACATGGTTTTCCTTTTTTTGCATGGCAGGATGATATGACCTGTACGGTTAAGGTGAGCAAAGTCCCAAGCTTGTTATTGCCACGCTCCCGCGGGGGGACGGGGTGAGCAAGCTCTCACCCCATTCCATCCCCCGAGCTTTCGTGCGTAATCCCATCCTTCCTGCTTTCGTCATTGCCCATCCCGGACTTTCAGTCCGGCAGCAATTCCTTCAGCGCATCACAAACTTCTAAGCACCGTTAGAGGTTGTTAATAGCTTCCTCGATCACGGGTTTGTTTTCGTTATCCGCAACAAGTTTTTTCAAATGTGCAATCTGTGTCTGAAGGGCTGTTGCAGCTTCAGCAGCTTTTGCAAGGTTGTTGTTTTCAACTTTCAAAACACCAAGAGCGTCTTCAACTTCTTCAAGTGATGCTTTAAGGTTTGCCACATCGACACGTTCTGCTTCCAGATCAGCAAGAGCAGCGTTGTACAATCCTTGAAGTTCTGCGAACTCTGTACCGGACACCTGAACAGCATCATCTTTTTCTTCCGGTTGCTCTTCTGGATACATCAGCAAATTCTTGCCTTCATCATCCATCGGTTCCCAAGACTGAGCGGATACTGGTTCAAAGTGCTCCACAACCGCCCCTTCATCGTAAACAGTGCCGCCGTACTGGCAGCGTTTTTTTGCTCTGAAATATGGCATGGTAAATCTAGTAATTAACGAGTTAAATAAGGGTAAACATCAACTGTACCCGTACAATTACCGTCAGAAACAAGTTTGCCACGCACAAACTTTTTAGCCTGCGAAGGAAGAACAACTTCACCAAGATGTTCGCCAGCTGCGTAGGTTCCTTTATGAAACGTTACACTACAAGACTCTTTGAACGTACCGCCCTTGGTGTCACAATCTTCAATAATGAGTTGAAGCTTTTTTCCGGTTGGAATAGCCACAGCAGTTTTGCAATGAATAGTTACACCTGTACCACCAGCCGCACCTGAAAGACACGCTGGACCGCCATCCAACGCCTTTGTCCCAGAGTTAGGTAACGTAACGCCCTGTCCAAAATACTCGCCATGCTGGGCGAGGCGCTTATCAAACATACGCATAAGAAAACCCCTTGCTTTAAATTGTTAAGAAACGCTCAACCTATGCCACGTTAAGGTGCTGGTCTGCACCGTCTGTGAAGTTAAAAGAAGTAATCAATTCTTTGCCGTTCCAGTGGGTAAACGTACGGTTCACGTCTTTAGAGTCAGCAGAAGTCTGAAGACTCTTGCCTTTATGCTCGTAAAGAAGGGTCTGACACTTTGGATGGCAGTAGATAAACGTTTTAGACTTAGTAGACGCACGACAATCTGCAAGAAGATCATCAACCATCATGGCAGTTGGACGCTTGTCCTTTGTGATGTTTGCAAGAACTGCAATTTTTTTGGGATTAGCAAGCAACAAACCGAGATACGCTTTCAGCGCTAAGCCGAAAACCAAAGAGCCTTCATATTTACCGGAAGTTGCTTTGTAGAGGTTACCACCGCTGATATGCTGGGCATCCATAATCGCGCCCATTTTGAAGCCTGCTGGCGAGTACAGCCCGGTCATTTCTTCTTCAGTGTAAGTAACTGCAACCATAGAGTAGCCTTCACCAGTGCCACCGCAGTCTGCAATTTTGCCATGCTTCTGTGCATACGGAAGCATGTTACCGTAGATGATCGCTGTTTCCGCGCTCATGCCAGCGTTGCGCTGAATCTGAGGCAACTTTTTAGCAAAATATTTATCACGACCACCCATAGCTACAGCGCGATCTTGCGGCACTTCTATTTCACCACCAAGAATTGCAAGGTCAGTGCGTTTTAAATCACTGGAAACATCTACAGCAGGGAGTGGCGCGTTCATGTCTACCCAACCAGCACCCTGAATATCTGCCACTTCTTCGTGATTATGCCACAGCGTATCTGTAGCTGGTGCAAACTGCATGGTTTCAAGAATCGGTGCTTCTTCGGTGATGGTGTCCACCTGTTTTGGCTGCTTCTTGCAGTGTTCTTGACTTACCTCTTTAAGAGTTCCTACGAGTAAAACCATTCTGATACCTCCAAGTACCAATATTTAATAAACTTCTTGCAACAAGCTTTTAATCTTCTATCGAGAAGATGCGGCTTGCTTAAGCCACTCTTCGGCTGACATTTCTTCTTCTTTCCCCCCGCCTGCACTAGCGTTGTGGAAATTGCCATCTTCACCGACAAAGTTTCCAAGCTCTGCGATAGCTTTCATGGCGTGGTGCGTACGCAGCCCTTTTGAAGCATCGATACCCAGCACTTTTAAGCCACGCTCAAGCGCAGGCATGGCTTCGGCAGCTTTGTCACCATAGATTTCTTTCATGATGGATTCGGGCTTCTGAGCATCCAGCGCTTCAGCTTCCGCCTTGCCGGAAATTTCAATTGCACTGGCAACGTAATCTTTGAACACGCCTTCAGCCTGTGCCTGAGTCAGACCGTGCTTAGCCGCCATGGTTGCAAATATGGCAGCATCATTTTTGATATCCCACTGCGCTGCGAGATGTTCAGGCATTTCTACGTCCTTAAACTCTGTCGGGATGGAGTACTTGTCCGCAGAGTCAAACGCCCCGTGAGCACGGGCATGTTCCAGATATCCCTCAGGGGTTGTCAGGTCAGGCGCAGCGTTGTTGTCTGCTGCTCCGCTCTTGTCATCAGCACCGCCCTGCTCGTCAGCGTTGCCACCACCGGACGCGCTTTCATCACCAGAGCCACCATTTTCTGAACCGTCGCCATCGCCTGCGGAATCATCACCAGCAGCACCAGTATCGCCTGCCCCGCCAGCATCACCACCAGATTCACCGCCACCTGCTCCTTCCTGAGCAAATGCAAACATTCCCATCATCGCCATAAATAACTTCCACATGTCAGTCTCCTATTTCACCTGCAAAATTTTCCTTGCCTGCGGTTGACTCATCCCTTGCACGTCAACGGGTCGAGGGGGATTCCCCCTCGCGGATGCAAGGCGGAGCCTGCCCGCCGGAGGCACACATCAGCAAACAACTAACTCTTTAAAATTTCCAAAACCTCACACACCAGCGCCTTACGTGCGCCATGGTGAATCATGTCTTCGTAACTTTTACCTGCAACATATGTCGGGGCATCCACACAGCCTCTCGACTGCAAAAATTTCAAAAACACTTTCCCATCCGGTGTAGAAAACACTCTACGGATGGCTAAACGTGTTTCATCTGCTAACGGCTTTTCAACGTCCTGCTTCCTTCTAAAGCTACGCACCTGCACCTCCTTGCATCATAGTCAACGCCTCTTTGATTGCCTCTGCATTTCCTGCTGCTTCGCCTGCGGTTTTTGCTGCCTGTGCCATCTCCTGCCCTGCCTGAACATCTTGCGCCTGTGCAGCCTGCTGTGCCTGCTGCTGACGGTTCGCGTCACGCTTTTCAGCATCGACCAGATACTTTTGCGGGAACCCGAACAGATTTTGCGAATCACGCACAACCTCATCCAGATCAAAGTTATCCATCACCTGCGGTCGCATGTTGATAATCGGCGTAAGATATTCGAGAGTGCGCTGGAACGTCTGCGCTTCTGATGCTTTTTGCGCCATGGAGATGGGAGACACATACGCAACCTTAAGCCGTGAAACCACGCCCTGCTCAATCAACGAATCTACGATTGCCGGACGCTCCGGGATGTCCCCACGACGTTCAAGAATGCCCACCATGCGATTCACAAAGATAGGCAGAAACTCAGTTGCAAGCCGTCCCCACATAGGCAAAAGAAGCATCATTTTTTTAGAATCACGCAGCGCAACTTCGTATGCTGTCATGTTTGGGCCACCCACCATTTGCAGTTGATCGTTGAAGAAAATGCTACGAATCTGCTCTTCACGATCTTTCACGGTCATGTGCACGGCTTCTACGTTCGCAGATGAAACAATCGGGTAAATTCCGTAGTTTTTCTCTCCGGTAACGCTGGATGCTTCAAAGTAGTTGGTTGCCTTGGAATCTGTGCTGATACCGTCCTTGTACATGGATTTATCTACAGCCAGCGGCGGCTCGCACTGGTTCTGGATAGCACCGTCTTTGGAATCTTCCTGTGCATGCAGCAAACGGATGTGTGGCAGTGCGATATGCCCGACACCACGCCCCCAAGGGTCTGCGCCGGAAAATTTGGAGTACCGTGCAACCATGAAAGGCTGCTCACGATAGCCACCCTCTGAAAGAAGCTGGTTAGTTTCTTCTTCCCAGAACACAGAGGCATACATAAATTTGCTGGGAACTGTTGCTTCTTCATACCATTCACCAGTTTTACGTGGATAGATGGCCTGCCACACGTACACGGTTGATTCCAGCTCCTTACGGTCAATCTTACGCTGAATAGAATCGGAGTATGTACGCTTCTGCCAAAGGTCAGAAGTTATGCCACGCTTACGCTTGCCCCAACGCTCTTGAACTTGTCGAACTGTCAGTTCCAAACGACGGAACATTGTATCAACGATGCCGTGCTGGTTTTCTGAAATCCAACACGCATGTGGTGAAATGGACGAAAACGGAATTGCAGAATTGTCTTCCGGATCTTCAACAAACAGTCCCATTTGCCCAAATGTTGCGTAATCCAGATAACACTCGTTCATAGTTGAATCGAACCCGCTCTCTTCGTGCTTGCAAGCATCCATGATGATGCTGGCAATTTCAGAAGCCCACTCTGTTGATTCAGAAGGAAGTTCTTTCACTCCACGCCCTGTGAGCGCTGTGTGCAGCCATGTTTGTGCAGGATTTGTCAGCAGGGAATGCAAACCAGCTGCAAATTGCTGCTGGGCATCTTCCGGCACAGAACTCCAAATAAGTTCCCTTGCTTCCGCATCCGAAGAATCATCACCAAAGAAACGCGCTTTAGGAGGCTGCAAGTATTCTGCAAGCTCCTCCCAGTCTTCTTCTGCACGCCTACGGCTCTTCTTCAGAACACCGAGACGTTGCTTCAATTCTTTAACAAGTTCGTTCATTCCAGTTCCTTTGATGAACTCGCATTCTTTTCAACCGCATCAGGCGCCGAGCTTTGCTTTCTTGATGTTGGCATCATCACCAGTTGAACCACCAAGCATGGTTCCGCTACGCCCTTTGTTAAGAAGAGATTTTTTCTTTTCAGCGGCTTTCGCTTCTTCTTTCTTCTTCTCTTCTGCGTAGTCTGGAACGTCTGGCGTGCTTGGCTTGCTAAACATTGACCCCATATCTACCTCCTGCCTCTTTTCTTGCCGCGTGTTGTTGTGGCATACGTTTGTGTTACCCGCGCTTCCGGTGGCTTAAAGCCAACCGCAGAATACCGGAACGAATCAGCGCCGTTGGATGCCCAATCGTGCAGCGGCTTGTTTTCAAAACATCCCCGCTCTTCGTTCCATTTCTTGCGGTAATGGCGCAGAGCTTTAAGCCCTTCCGCACAGTTAGATTTGTCGAACACGCAGGAAGGCAAAATATTTCGTACTGACTGAATCCCGTCCTCAACAGAAACAGACGGGCAAATGGTGAATTTGATACCCAGCTCCAGCGCAGACTCGTAACGAGACTTTGCCTTGTTGCCGATCTCACGTACACGAATGTCATGTGGTGCTATGTGCTGGTCGTAGCGGTAGCCGTACTTTTCGGAGAACTCTTCAAGCACTTTGGCGTAATGGTCTAAGCCTTCGCCGCTGTTCTCGTAGTAGTTGATGTACCTGCGCTGCCCTTGCGGGCTGTACTGGAAGAACCAGAGAGGCGTGGTATCGCCCACACCTAAGTCCCACGAGGTATGCACCTTCAAAAGTGGTTCAAACGGCACATCGCATACACGCCCTTGCGCCTCTGCCTGCGCCATATGCTTGCCGTAGTACGCGCCCTCTACAGTCTGTGCGAAAGCTTCTTCCGGCGTGGTCGGGTATTCACGCTTCATGTCTTCTTTTAAATTATTTTCCATCACGGAGTACCAAGCCTTCTGTTCCGGCGAAAACCTGAAACCGAGCGTGCCTTCCATCTCCGTAAAATAAGCGTGCTGTTCTGCTGTCAGCGTTACAGACTTTGCAGGCAACACGTAATCAGCACGTTGATACCAGGGGAAAAAATGAAACTTAAAATCTAGGTTGGTCAGCGCATCACCCATACGATCTTTACGCTGCGCCTCATCGCAGGTATCAAAAAACAAACCGTGATCGCCTTCCGCTGTTGATTCAAAGATAACAATGCCATCAACCGGCACAGTCGGCAGCGCACCTGTTTTAACTTCCTTTGCACGCTGCGGAAAACGGGCAGCAATCTTTCCGAGTTCGGACACATGCAGAAAATGCAACGTGCCCGAACGGAAGGACAGACCGACAGCAATGGAAGAGTTGTTGTTAAGCAACAGTTCCTGCGCGTTCTCGGTCTGCGGTAGCAACCCCGGAACCGTGAGCAAGGAGGGAGGAAGATTGTTGTAGGCGTACTGAACTTTATCTCGATAAATCTTTTTCACATCTTCCAGTGTCTGCGCGATAATCCCGACACGGGTGTTTGAATTGAAAATGCACAGATCAAGCCCGAAGATGCAGGAGAACGTAGTAAAGCCCAGCTGCCGCGCCTTCAAAATGACATTGCGATAATGCAGATGGGTTATGAAATTTGTCTGCTCTACATTCAGCTGAAAACGCACACTGTCACCATTCTTGTCGATAATCCGGTACAGGTTGTTCAGCCGCCAGATTCTATTGCTGAGGTTCCGCTTCATGTCGTGGTAGATTACGCTTCGCATGATGCATCCTCAGACTCGGTAAACAGTTCACTCGGTGCCAGTGTCCTACTGTGTCCATCCAGATCAGCGATAAGGTCAGCCAGTTCACCGCCGCCCTGCTGCTGTTGCTGCTCACGCTCTACACGCTCAAAGACTGTCCGAATAGCGTTGATGTTAGGTGTAACCATCTTGCGCACACGCTTTGTTTCTTCCATGGAGACGTCGCCAGTCTTCTTGTCCTTCACAGCTTCTTTGGTAACTTCAGTGTAGTTAAATCCCTTGGCTAGCTTGATTAAAGAACCGTGGGCAGTTTCCAACGCAAAATCGTTGTATCCGCCAGCACAGGCGGCATCGAACTCAGGATGCTTTTGCCGCCACTCCCACACCGTAGTCTTGCTCACACCAAACAAACGCCCAAGCTGTGCAAGGGTAAAGTTCCCCATTGCACATGCTTCACGCGCTTGCTTTGCGTAGTTCTTACGGTATGCGGTCTTGCGCCCTGCCATTACTTTTCCTTTTTGGTGGTGAGAATGCGGTAGATGTCGTCAATGCGCTTGTTCTGGTACTTCACAGCTTCCTCAATACGCACAACAGAACTCACCTTCCGGCTGATAGCTTTAATCTCTTGAGCGTTGGCACTAGCCTGCGCCTCCACTTCTACAATGCGGCTGTAGAACGCGAAGGCACAGACTGCGACCACAGCCAAGCTTTTCAGGATAGTAAGGATTGTCGGAACATTGATGGTTTTGTCGATGCACCAAGAGGAGGACGGACATTCTTTCATCTAGCGCACCTGCGGCTTTGCATCTTGTTCGCCACGGGAAGAGCCGAACTCAAAGCCGTACACATCTTTCACGATGTTAGTGAGATGCCCGAGAGTAAAGACAATTAAATCGCGGGTGCCGCCTTCTGGAATGGAGAATTGGAACAGCGCAAACATAACGCCGATGAAGGCAATAATGGAGAGATAGGCCAGCACATCCGCACGGGTGTTGCTGCCTTTGATTTGCGTAATCTGTGTATCGCGTTCGCGTGCAGAGTCGCGATCAGCAATCTCTGCATTCAACTGTGCCTGTTTCCACTGAAGCATCCGCGCCTTTTCTTGCGCTTCCAGCTCTTTCAGTTTCAACAATGCTTCCGGATTCTGCGAAATAGCTTCGCTTACTGCTTCCGGCGAGTCCTCACACCCCAGCATAGACGCAATAAGCGAACCCGCAGCACCAGCAATTGCACCAACAGGACCACCTAAAGCAGCACCAAGAATAGGTGCACCTTTTGCGACTATTGAGCCAACATCTTTCCAATCCATACACATACCCCGCTGATAAAATTCCTTTGTTCAGAATGACAGACACCAAGAAGGAGAAATGCCGTCATTCTGAAAAAGAGCGGGTGTTGTCCGGTGTTGAAAATCATGGAGGTCAGAACAGACCCAAAAACAACAGTCCCAACCGCCCGACAATCGCACGGACAATCACCCCGAATGAGTAGTCATTATTGTAGCATGGGGTTTTGAGCGACTTTAGCTAGAGAGTAGGTAGAGAGTAGCTACAGTATAGGTACAGACTACTTGACATGCTTTTCCAATAAAAAAGCCCCCATACAAAATGGAGGCGAAAAAGGAGAACACTTTCCTGTAGAATCAGGCTTCGCTATGCTCTATATGTGAGGTGTGCTTTACCAGCCAGTTAGACAATGCATTGAGTTCTGCACCGTAGGAACGCCCTTCCTTGTAGATCGGTGCACCCTCTTTGCGCCATTTCAAAACAGTTGGTCTACTTTTTCCGAACGTCTCACATATCTCACTCATACTTTTCAGCATCACAGGCGCTACTACCGTCATCCTCTACCCCTCCACACCTAGTACTTCTCGCTCGTCTAAAAACTTTTCCAATGCCGCCTGCCGGATGCGATACATAGGCTTTGCAGCAGTACCGATATTACTGGCGCGAAGCTCCCCCCTGCGGATAAGCCTGCGAACCACTTCTACCTGAATTCCTAAAACAGCAGCTACGTCTTTCACGGTCAGCGTTGTAGTTACACTCATGCTCTCTCTCCTATGCTGAAGCTGCGAACCGCCCCGCGTAAATGTTCATTCCTGAATGAAA